>JBDNFV010000232.1:0-4550 GCA_041689635.1 Candidatus Nanopelagicales bacterium
AGGTAGGTGGTCACCGGCCAGTCACTGCCGAAGGAAATCATGGCACCCGTGGCGGCCATGGTAGCCGTCTGGAATTGTCTGTTCGTCCGCTCAGGACCTATCCGTGGCTCGGTCAGTTTCTCTTGCCACTCGTCATAGCGCGACCAGTACGGCTCGAAGTTGCCAATGACTCCAAGTTCAACAAAACGATTCATGTCCGTTGGATCAACCAACTGCGTATGCGCCATCACCCAGCGCCGGTCCCATGGCGGATTCACCGTCGCGGCGTACTCCATTGCATCAAGGGACATGCGATTGGCGTAATCACCAATGGCATGAATATGGGCGGTGAAGCCCAGAGCATCTATTGCCGCGACAGCAAGATTCAATTCAGCGGGTTCCCAGTTTGGTAATCCTTTTGAATGCGGGCAATCACAGTAGGGTTCTAGCATCGCGCTTGTTCCCGATTCCAAAACTCCATCGGCAAAAAACTTGATCGTGTTAACGGTGAGTCGTTCACTCGCCAGGTCCGCTACTTTTGCTCGGGAAGTGACAAAGCCTTCCAGTTGATCTCGCCAACTATTGGCGTCAGCCCACAGCGCTAAGTCTGCATCAACTTTGAGAATACCAACCTGGTGCGCCGTGATCCAAACATCGACATCTGGGGGTTCAATCCACGCGTCCTGCACCCAGGTCACACCCGCGCTAGCAAATGAGCTTGTAGCGAATTCCAACGCCGATAGTTTCGTTTCGACGCTCGGGACGGGAAGCAGGTCATACACCGGTCGCCAAGCACCCCATTCCCGCAAAGTTCCGGTTGGGGCGCCATCTGCGTCCACGACGATCTCGCCGTCGTGCGGCTGGGTGATCGCGCCGACATATCCGGCTGCCTCCAAAGCGAGTGAGTTCACCCACACGGTGTGGTAATCAGTGGCTCGCAATACCACCGGGCGATCCGGCACAAATTCATCGAGCCACGCTGCGTGAAAAATACCTTCCGGGGCCAGCGTGTGGTCAAAACCTTCACCCCGAATCCATGTCGCCTCCGGGTGCTCAGCCGCCCAGCGACCCACGGATTCAGCGATTTGGCGTGGGGTGTCAAAACCGCGCACCTCGGCGAATTCCCGCTCGATCCCGCCAAAAATTGAATGCACGTGGCCATCGGCAAATCCGGCCAGCAGAAAACCACCCCGGCAATCAATGACTTCATCGTGATCGGATTTCACGGCGGAATCGCCCAACGCAATGATTCGCTCCCCGCGCACGAGGACGGCATGAGAGTTTGCCCACGCACCGGAAGGCAACCGATAACCCAGCCAAACAGTGGCATTGTGAAAAAGAATTGTTTTCAACGAGATCCTAAAAATTGAAGATGAAGAGTGGTGGAAGCGCCCCAGGGCGCTTCCACCATCTAATTACGGTTAATCAGCAATTACTTGCGGAAGTTGGTCCAGACCTGGTCGTAAAGATCAATCGCCTCGACCGAGCAACCTGGGGTGGGACGGGCCCGATCAACGAATTCTTCGGGAATCACCACCGCAGGGTTAGTTGCCAGCGCTTCATCCATGAACGCATCAGAGCCGGTGATGCCATTGTCGTATCCGACAAAGTTCGTGGCCTCACCAATATTGGCAGGATCCATCATCCAGTTGATGAAAATCTTTGCATTATCCACATTTTCTGCGCCAACGGGGACGGCAAAGTTGTCCGACCACAAATTGATGCCTTCAACGGGGTAGAGGTACTCAAGTCCCGGACGATCAGCTTGGGAACGGGTGAATGCCCCATTCCACATCATGTGCATGTCTTGCTCACCCGATGCCATCCGGCCAATCACGCCGTCAGAGTTGATGACCGCGACGGCTGGCTTCCACTTGGTAAGCAACTCATCAACCTTGACGTAGTCGTCTCGATTTGTTGAGCATGGCTCAGCACCAACCGCACGCAGTGCGGCATGCACTACTTCCACCTGGTCGTTGAGCGTGCCAATTTTCCCGGCAGCTGGACCGTCAGGGTTAAAAAAGTCATTCCACGAGGTGAGCTCACCACCGGTCTTGGTGGGGTCATAGGCCACACCCGTTGTTCCGTACATGTAGGGAGCCGAGTACACCCGATTCGGATCGAAGTACACGTCAACGAAACCTGGCTTGATATTCGCTCCGTTGGGGAACGACATAGCATCAATTGGTTGCAGCAGTCCCAGTTCAACCATTTGAGCCACCATGTAGTCGCTAGGAACGATCACGTCGTAATTTGCTCCACCGGCTTGTAACTTGGAAAGCAGTGTTTCATTGGAATCAAAGTTATCAAGATTGACACTGATTCCAGTTTCAGATTCGAATCGCTTTAGTACATCGGGTGAAAGGTAATCCGTCCAGTTGAACAGATTTAAACTTCCACCATTAGCTACTGGGAATGCGGCGGCTTCAGTAGTTTCCGCTTCAGTTGCTTCGGCGGGCGTTTCCGCTTCAGTTGCAACCGCCGTGTCAGCAGCGGTATCGGTAGTCGTTTCTCCACCGCATGCGCTCAAGGTGAGCACTGCAGCCAGGCCGGTTGCTAGCAACCAACCCATCTTATTTTTCTTCATGTGTCCTTACCTCTTTCTTCTCGTGATGACGTAGGAAATAGAAACAAAAACGATGCTTGCGAGCAGCAGTAATGTTGACAAGGCATTAACGCCCGGCGTGATGGCATTGCGAATCATGCCAAAAATATAAACCGGCAGGGTCGTCGCCCCTGGGCCCGACAGGAAGTACGACACGATGAAATCGTCAAGTGAGATGATAAAAGCTAATAACGCACCCGCCATGACTCCCGGTGCCAAAAGTGGCAGCGTGATTCGACGAAAGATTCGCCATTCATTGGCCCCCAGGTCGGCTGCCGATTCATACACCGCAATGTCAATGGACCGGAGCCGAGCGCGAAGGGGAAGAAGTGCAAAAGGTGTACAAAAAGCGATGTGGGCGAGGGTAATTCCGGTCAGTCCGAGCGGAACACCAACTTGAACGAATAGTGCCAAGGTACCGATCGCGAACACGATCTCGGGAATGATCAGCGGGGAACCGATCAATGCCCACGCGAAAGTGCTTCCGGCTCGCGCAAGTCTTTGTAACCCGATTGCCAGACCCAGGGCAATAAGGACCGAGAAGAAAGTTGCCACGACGGCGACCCGCAAGGAATTGAAAAGTGCACGTTGGATGTCGTCGTTGCCGAGGACTTCGACGTACCAATCGAGGGTGAACCCCTCCCACACGGTAACCACGCGATTTGAGTTGAATGAATAGCCGACCACAACAAGAAGCGGGATATACAGAAAAAGAAAGACCATCACAGACATCGTGGCAAATAACGGGAAGTTTTTCAGCCCCGTTCCGGTACCGGATTGTTTGCGCATCAGATCAACGCCTCCATATTCGACTCAAGGCCGGACTTATTAGTGCGGCGAGCCAGGTGGGCGAGGAACAGTAGAACCAGAAGGGTTATGACGAGCAACATGACAGAAAGTGCGGCTCCGAATGGCCAGTTTCGCGAAGCACCAAACTGCGAGGCGATGACATTGGCAATCATTGTGGTCTTGCCACCACCCAATAGTTCGGGAGCCAAGAAGGAACCCAGTGCGGGGATGAACACTAAGAGGGCTCCGGCAATAATTCCTGGACGAATACTGGGCAAAACAATGCGGCGCAGTACCGTGATTTTGGCCGCCCCAAGGTCGTAGGCGGCTTCAGCCAACCGGAAATCGAATCTTTCAGCACTGGCATAAATGGGAAGGATCATGAACGGCAAGAAGGCGTAAACCAGTCCCATAACGGTTGCGAATGGCGTGTAGAGAAGTGGCAGCGCTTGATCAATAAATCCGCTGCCCACGAGGGTCGAATTAATGGGGCCGTTGTCGTTGAGAATTATGAGAAAAGCGTAGGTACGAATCAAAAGACTCGTCCAAAAAGGAATGGTCACCAAGAAAATAAGCAGTGTCCGCCAACGTGGGGGTCGAGTGGCAATCCACAGTGCAATCGGGACCGCAAGCACCAGTGTGACAATCAAAGTGACGAGGGCAAACCAAAAAGAATTAAGGATGATCTGAAGGTAGGTCGGATCGAATCCCCGCACCCCCGAAAGGGATTCGCTGAAAAACAAATCAGCATACGCCTGGGTGCTGAATTCCCATTTGACCCCGACTCCCAGTTTTGCGCGGCTGAGAAAGGAGTAAACAACTATGACAAGCAAAGGTGCAAGAACCAGTAGGGAAAGGTAAAGCAACCCCGGCATGGTTGCCCAAGCATTACCTCTGCCTACCCGGTCTCTCGCGTTCCCCACTAGCTCTCCAGCAATCTAATCGACCCTGGCTCACAACTGACGCTGACTCGCTCACCTATACGAAACGGAATTTCATTTAGTTGCGCGACTCGAGCGCGCAACGGTTGCCCACCCAGATCAACGGTCACATTGACGTCACCTCCAATAAAGGTGACATCTGTGATAGTCCCGGCGCCAGTGTCATCTTTCGTGAATCGCATCGCCTCCGGTCGCACCGCCGCGTATTTCGCTGCCGTGGAAGTGTTGACAATCCA
>JBDNFV010000233.1:0-4755 GCA_041689635.1 Candidatus Nanopelagicales bacterium
CGCGCCACAGACCAGGGTGCACCGCTCGCTTTTACGTGTGCCTTCTGCTTTTGTTTCTCTGAGGAGTAGGCGCACCTGATCGCCCCGGTAGCTGCGCTGCTGATCGTGGTGGCGCAGCTACCGGGTTGGGTTGATTCGCTAGGGGGGCCCGGGGGTGGTGCGTGCTTGCCGTGAGCGGCCGGGGGTCGCTAAGGGGGCGGGTGCACCGGGTAGGCGATGTTGAGGTGGCGGATGACGTACACCCAGTACCTGGTTTCACCTCCTTTACGACCCGCGAGATGGCCTAGTCCTCGTGTGAACCACATGTACCAGTTGTGGACGTAGCGTCGGAGCCGTTGTTGGCTGGCCCCTTGCTCATGAAGCCGACGCGAGCGTTCAACTAGGCGCTGCATGCTCACTGACGAGGGCACTAGCCGTCTTCGCGGGTGGATGAAGAAGCCCAGGAATTCGAACCCCCTTTCTGCTCGTCCAATAAACCTTTTGCCCGGATGCACCTGCAGGCGCAAGTCGTACAAGACGGCGTGCATTCGTGCGATCGCTTTGCGCAACAGGTGTCGGGTGCGCGCCAGGATTGCGATGTCATCGGCATACCGGATGTAGTCGATGCCCCCACCCGAACGCAACTGGTCCATTGCCTCATCCAACGGACCTAGATAAATCGCGCTAAGTAACGGGGAGAGTGAACCCCCGGCAACCATTCCCCGTCCTGTGTTATCCACATCGGGGACCGTGAGGTATTGCTGGATGACCGCGGCGATGTCTTGTGGGACACCGGCATCTTGCACGATTGCGAGTAGGACCCCGTGGTCGATAGTCTCGTAGTAGGAACGCACATCGAAACGGGCAATGAACGGGAGTCGCGGCATGCGTGCGTGCACAAACAACACACTGCGCTTTACACCCCCATGCCCACGTACGTGCGCGCAGTAGCGTGACACCAGTGGCACGCGTGCAAATTCCATTGCGTGCTTGGCTTCTCGGATTGTGACCACGCTCTCCGGTGTCCAAGATACGAACCGGTGATCATCAGCCCACCACATGCCGGCGTACGTCAGCATGCCAAGCCTCGAGATTCCCCACAGTGCGCATCACGGCGCTGATTGCGAGAGTGGTTGGGACCTGTTTTGTCTCCTAGTGACGCCGTCAGGTCTCCCTCACCAAAAAATCGGGGTGGAGTTCAGCGCGTCTTCGGCAAGTGGTGACGAGCGCCAGCCCATGGTGACTGGCACGTCGTAGAGCCGGCCCGGTGCATATCTCGGCCAGAAGTGCCGCATGCCGGGCACCATGACCTTGACCACCGGCATTCGAACATCGGGGTGCGTCATATTCATCACGTGCAGTTCCATACCGTGACTTTCGACGAGGGCCTGCACCCGCTCGACATTTTCCTTGCCGTCGGTGCCCCAATTGTGGGCATGGGCCAGCGGGCCAACCGGGTTGCCGTGCGGCAACACGTACGGGTGCGGCTCCATCGACTCTTCGTTCCACCACGCTATCTCCGGGTGCACCCCAGCCCGAACGGACGGATCAATCTCCCCGACTTCCAGGGCGGGGATCATCCCAAGCATTTGATTCATCTCGGTGATCGCGCGCAGTAGAGCACCGCGTGCATCGCGGTGCGCACCGAAGCCGAGGAGCACCCGCGGTTTCCCCGTGCGCGCCTGGGATACGGCAACGAAGGTCGGGATGCCCAGATCACTCGTGACGTCCAAGACCCAGACATCTCGGTCAAGTTCCCTCGCGTAGTGCTCCTGCACTTGGGCAATGTAGGTCTCACCGAAGTGCGTGGCGTACGCGTCGAGGTCGGCTGCCGGTCGCTGGATCCGGTTGTACCACCAGGTGGCCACCGCATCGCGTTCCACCAGTTCGAAGAATCCTTGCAGGATTGCGTCCTCAATCGACGTGCCGGCCGCATTGCCGTTTGAGTCTGCGTTACACCCGTTGCGTGCGTAGGCGCCGCGGTAAAGGTAAAAGGCGAACGGGGTCGGCACCCACACTCGCCGATCCCGGGTGAGTGACCAGGCCGGGGACCATTCCATTTCTTGGTTCGGGTCGAACTCGATCGGTACTTTGTGCATGGACTTGTGCGTGGCGTCCCACTCTTCGCGGTCGGCGTACTGCCCTGCACTGAACAGGGTCATGCTGCGCGGATCGATCGCATCCGGCCCCAACTCCGCCATTGAGCCCACGATCGCCGGCTCCTCGCCGGTGTAGGTCGCCGCGAATCGTTCGATTGCCTCGGCGAGCGCCCCGGCTTGAGCCTGTTCCGCGGTAGTGCCCTTCCCGCCGGCGCTTTGCCGGAACCCGCATGACTTGGCACCCTTCTGCACGGTCGCCAAGTTCACCCCGGATTCCACGATGTGGATCACGCTGTTCTCATCGGTGGTTCGGCGCAGTACTTCGACGATACCGGTACGCCGACTCACGTGATGGCCGTACATTTCTATCGTCTGGCGGGGGGTCAACTTCCGATACGAGCCGTCGTCCTTTGCATCGAGGGCACCACCTTGTAGCACGATCCGGTGGTGATCATCATCAATGCCGATCACCGCACCGCACGCGAAACATTGCGGCCGGCGCACCACATGGTGCACCTCGCGCCCGCCGGTGAGGTGATCGAATACCACCATGTGTTCCACCCCAGGATCAGCGTGCGCGAAAGATTCGGAGAGCCCCAAAGCCCGACGCTTGAGCGCCAGTGCGATCTCAGTAGCCCCGTGTGTTGCGGTCCCTGCAGTCCAGCCGCGTGCCACCGGACCCATCCGGTCACCTTCACCTAAAAGTCGGGCCTCGACCTGACGGTTGAAGCGCAACCGGGATGCCAAACACTCCACGCACGGACCGGAGCCACCGACCCACGGACCCACCGTCGGCCGCGCCCCTGCCAGATTCGCGAGCAGGACCGGCACGCCAACGGCGCCACCTGCTGCCGCAACCACGTCCGGCAACTCTGGATGCAAGTAGTCATCCGCCAACACCACGGCGAAGGCGGCTTCACTGCCAGAAGTAACCAAGAAGCCGTGTTCGCTCAGGGCGGCTTCCACCGATGCCACGGGGTTCTCCCCCACTGCATGCACGGAGACCACAGACCCGGGGGCCAACGCCGCCTCGCCCAGTCCCCACCACAACCCAAACAGTGCCGAAGCGTCAGCGTGCTCACGGGCGTCCACCACATAGCCTCGGTCACGAAGGATGCCGACCGCTGAAGGCACCTCTTCAGCGGTTGCCGTCCCGGCAGCAACCATCCGGTCGGTTATCTGAGCGACGGTCATTGAGCCGTCCAGAAACTCGGCAAGGTCACAAAACAGTTCACCGGACAGTCGAACTTCATCGGCATCACTGATCACATAGATCTCTGCCGGAGGCTCACGAATCACCCGGCAGTGTGGCGATAGTGCAATCAGCGCATCAGCGTCCAAGGGGGTCATCACCACCACAACCTAATGCATAAACCCCGCTCGATTGCCAAATAAATTAATGTGAGGGCCGAAGGCGACTTACCCTTTGTTCGCCCCACTCTCCGATGTGGATCGGTGCCGCTCGCATGCACACCATGCCGAGTGTGAAAAGTGTTCGACACCCTCATCGGAATACCAGGCCTTGCATGCACTTCTTTAACAGATCGGTTCATTGATGACTTCCGAACCGGATGTCGTGGACCGGGCCACGGAGGCGCTCAACCGGGCCCTTGAGGTCGAGGGCCGCTAGCGGCGGTCGCACAGAAATATCTGCGGCCGGCAAGTGAGCCTCCCACCTGGAGTGGCGCGATCACCTGGAGCCTCCCATGACATATCTAAGCCGGACTGCACTCGCCGACGTCGATAGTGACTAAAGCCCCTGATTCTCAGCCCGCTTGGATCCTGGTGCGAGGGGATGGCTCCTTCACCGAAGGGTGGACCGGCGGCCTGCCGCAGGAGGGCACCCTCAAAATCCTCAACACCTGACTTCGCTCCCGACACACATCACCCACTACTTAATCGAGCCCGCAAGTGCTCAACGTTGACCTGATCGGGCAGCAGGAAACACTGCCCTCAGCGAGCACCTTTCTGCTGAGATTATGGAGCGCTACGGGATTCCGATGGCTGACCGTCGACTGGCGGAAGGACCCGAGGCCGCGGTCAAGGCGGCCCAGGGACTCGGTTTCCCTGTCGTGGTGAAGATGCATGGCCCAGCACACAAGGCCAGCGTTGGTGGGGTGGCGCTGGGGCTGAACTCCGCCGAGGAAGTGGCCGTTGCCACGCAAGCCTTTGGGGGCTCGGTGTTGGTGGCGCGGGAGATCGCGGCGGGCCCGGAAATCATTTGTGGCATGACTCGTGATCCGCACTACGGGCCGGTTATCGCCGTGGGTATTGGCGGGCGTTACGCCGAAGCATTGTCGCTGACCGCATCGTCATTGGCCCCGCTCACCCACGATCAGGCCGTGCGATTAGTGCGCAAAGCGCCGGGACTAGCAAAACTCACCACCGAGGAGACATTCGACGCGATCGTTTACACGGTTTTGGTGCTTTCGCGACTCGCGGTAGATGCACTGGTGATGTGCGAGCAACCACCCGAAGAGTGATCACACGGTAGGGGCGAACAACGCCGGGCACTGAGCTCATTGGATCTGCCACCGTGACGCGAATGTTTTTATGTATATGTATACACTAAGACAGTATTGTCTAGACAAGTACATTATTTTGTTGCCTGTGTGTCCAGAGGGACTGGAAGAAGGAGGGGTTCGCATGATGAATCCGTTTATCCGTAAAGCACATC
>JBDNFV010000234.1:0-2846 GCA_041689635.1 Candidatus Nanopelagicales bacterium
CATCAAGGCAGTATTGGGATTGGCCGCGGATGGTCCACGCGACCGAGGTTGTCAGACCGTTGGTGGACCGCGGAGCTTGACTGCCGGTGTTCACCAGTAAAAATGCCCCCGTGCCGTAGGTGCACTTGGCTGCACCAGCGCTCAAGCAATTCTCAGCGAGCAACGCGGCTTGCTGGTCCACCACGGTTCCACCTACGGCGAGTTCGGCACCGAACGCCCTCGTGCTCCCCACAACTTCGTCACAATCGGCAATGCGTGGGAGTGCTTCACCGCTAAGCCCGAAAATTTCCAAGAGGCCTGGATCCCACGTCCGCGAATCAAGATCGAGAATCAGCGAACGACTGGCCGTTGACACGTCTGTCACAAATGCGCCGGTCAACTGGTGCAGCAGCCAGGTATCAGATGTCGTGACAACGCCTTCGGTGAATCCTTGATCGCGCAACCAACGCATTTTGGGGGCAGAGAAATACGGATCAAGGACCAGGCCCGTCCTTTGCGAGAGTTCTTCGGAGTGGTCGCTGATTCGTTCACACACCGACGCCGAGCGGCTATCCTGCCAGACGATTGCGGGCGAGAGTGGAGCTCCAGATTTCGGATCCCAGGTGAGAACCGTCTCGCCTTGGTTTGCCAAGGCAACTCCGCTGACCGCAATCCCTGACTCAGCAAGTGCCCGCTGACCGGCGGTTATCACCGAATCAAGTAACGCGAGCGGGTCCTGCTCGACTCCGCCCCCAGGCAGGTAATCGGGGCGGACATTCACTTCAGCGATGGAGACAACGACGCCCGAGTCGTTGACCACGATTGCCTTGGTGCCGGAGGTTCCTTGATCGATGGCAAGGATACTCACGGACGTACTCTGACAGGTCTGCGCAGGTTTCTCATTGAAACCCTGACGTTGGCACGTGCACGCACTAATCTTGGGTGGCAGTGAATCCCGTCGCGGGTACCACCGCGGTAATCCGTATAACCGGGGCACTAACAAGACTAAGGATTCAGGTGAAGCGACGTTCACGACTGCAGTTGCTGATTGCGGCACTTCTCGGCGCACTGGTCGGGATACTTGCTTTGTTGACCACTCGAACGACATTTGCACCCTCGCTGGCCTGGGATGCAGCCGCCATTTCCTTTTTGCTCCTAAGGTGGCGTGACATTTGGCGTTTGGACGGCGAGGCGACGAAGGCGACCGCAGCCGACGAAGACTCTTCGACTCTTCTCGATGACTTTATCTTGATCGCTGCCGCTCTCATCGGCCTTGCAACAGTTGTACTGGTGCTGAGCAACCAAGTAACCGGTGACGAGGAAGAGGCTGTTATTCGAACGGTCCTCGGTATCGTTTCAGTTGTTCTCGCTTGGGCGGTCGTGCACACGGTCTACACCTTGAAATACGCACGACTGTACTACGCGGAACCCGAGGGAGGTATCGAATTCAATACCCCCGATTTACCCAGTTACGCCGACTTTGCTTACGTCGCCTTCGGGATCGGCATGGCTTTCCAGGTGGCCGACACCAATCTACAAACTCGAACCTTTCGGGTCATGGTTCTTGGCCATGCCCTGCTTTCGTTTCTATTCGCGACCACGATCTTGGCGGTCACGATCAACCTGGTTGCCGGACTCAACGCGTAGGTCAATCCATCCACTGACGTGTTCCGGTTTGGGCCGTAGGCTCAGGTCATGACGCATGTGCCCAGTCGCGCCAGAGTCGTGATCATCGGCGGGGGGATCGTCGGTGCCAGCGTCGCTTATCACCTAACCAAACTTGGGTTCACCGATCTGGTGCTCGTGGAACAGGGACAACTCTCTTCGGGCACTACCTGGCACGCGGCAGGTTTGGTAGGTCAACTACGAGCAACAGAGGGCGGCACACGACTGGTGCAGTACTCGGCGAAGCTCTACCAAGAACTCGAGGCGGACACCGGACTCGGTACCGGCTATAAAGAATGCGGTGGCGTGACGGTCGCCAGAACCCCAGAACGAATGGTGCAGTTGCTTCGCACTGCCGCGGCGGCGGAGGCATACAACCTCGAGTGTGAAATCATTTCAACCGACCGGGCCAAAGAACTTTTTCCAGTCCTTGAAACCTCTGACTTGGTTGGAGCGATCTGGTTGCCCTTCGACGGCACCGCGAATCCCACCGACGTCACCCAATCCCTTGCCAAAGGTGCCCGGATGCGTGGTGCCAAGATTTTCGAACGCACCCGAGTGATCGGAATTGATTCGAAAGACGGAGTCGTTACCGGAGTGCGGACCGATTCCGGTGACATCGAGGCCGAGATCGTGGTCAACTGCGCCGGCCAGTGGGCCAAGGCGATTGGCGCCATGTGCGGGGTCAATGTCCCGCTGCACTCGGCCGAACACTTTTACGTTGTCACCGATCAGATCGAGGGCGTGCATCGGATGATGCCGATCCTGCGTGATCCCGACGGATACACGTACATGAAGGAAGAAGTGGGTGGCTTGGTGGTGGGTGGATTCGAGCCAGAAGCAAAACCTTGGGTCTCCCCCAACGCGATCCCCTACCCTTTCGAATTCCAACTACTCGAAGAAGATTGGGATCACTTCTCAATCCTGATGGAAAGCGCATTGCAGCGGGTCCCGGCGCTTCAAACTACCGGAATCAAGATGTTCTACAACGGCCCAGAATCCTTTACCCCCGACAACCAGTTCATTTTGGGTGAAGCGCCAGAACTCAAGAATTTTTTCGTTGGGGCGGGCTTCAACTCCGTTGGTATCGCCTCGGCCGGTGGCGCTGGTATGGCACTCGCGGAGTGGATTGCCGCGGGTGAGCCACAGTCTGATCTGGTCGGTGTTGATATCAGGCGCTTCGCACCATTTAACGGAAACAA
>JBDNFV010000235.1:0-3034 GCA_041689635.1 Candidatus Nanopelagicales bacterium
ACCGAAATATTTCGGACCGGTGACAAGTTCTAGAACAACCATCGGCCAGTTCTTTTATGCAATGGGACTGGCCATATCTACCGTGATTATTGACAAAATCACTGTAGGTGGGACCGTTGAAACCCTGACCACGGCCGGTGTCCCGTCTACCCAAATTGGCACGGCGCTCGACTCGGTAAATGCTTTTGCAGCCCAAAGTACAGCCCCAACAACGTCTTTGGGTAAACAGGCACTCGCTGCAGCCACCGATTCTTACGGGACCGGATTTGCCACCGTGATGATTATCGGTGCAGTTATCAGTTTGGGTGGCGCAATCATTGGCTGGTTTTTACTGAAGTCCGATGCACACCCGGAAGCTGAACCTGCGGTTGCGAAATAATATTGCGAAGGGGGCCGCGAGCCATCCAAGTTAACCGGGGCACTCAATTCTCCAGCGAAACATCTGGTGCGAACCTTGCTCGGCTGGCGCGGTGAACTCTTCCACCACCACCCCACCGTTATTTCTAATGACCTTCTGCGAAGCAATATTGTCCAAGGTGGTCGTAATTTCAACAAAAGGTAAACCGGCGCCCCAAGCCAGCGGAAGAATGCTGGTAAGTGCGGCCGTTGCATACCCACGACCTTGGCGCTCGGCAACCACCCCGTAACCGATATGCCCCAGTACGTAGCCGGGAAGATCGGTAGTGCCGCTTTGCCAGCGCACATTGACACTGCCAGCAAATGCGCCATCCCACATCCAGCGCATTGTTGAGGGTAATCGTGGAACACGATCCCCGCTGGGCAGGGTTACGGTGTCAGAGGTGGTACCCAGCAAAGTAGCGATTAACTTTTCCGGTGAATGCCGCGCCAACTCAAGAGCATTCACGACACCACCGGTGAAGAATGCATCAAATTTCCAACCGCGCTCAAGGGCGGCACGATAGGAAGGCACATGCTCAATCGCTGGCACAACAAGTTCCACGACCCAAGACTATGCAGGAATGTTCAGGACCTAATTCTGTGGAGCTGAATGTCTAATTTTAGTCATTCCACGTGGTCACACCACCCCCAACCATGACATGGTTAGGCCATGACTGAAATCACGGGGGAGAACCCCGCGCATTTGAATAATCACCACATAGACACTCTTTCGGTTATCTACGCTCACCCGGTGAGTCACAACATTCGTTGGGTTGACGTACTGCACCTCTTAGAGGCCGCAGGTACGGTGGAAGAGAAGCACGACGGAAAGTTCACCGTCACCCTCGGCAGCGAAACTGAAATCTTTGACCGTCCACATGACAAGGATATTGACACCCAGATGGTTGTCGACCTTCGTCGGATGCTCAAGAATGCAGGCTTCGAGCCTCGCTCCAAGGGTCAGGAAATTTAAGATGGAAAATAGAACCGATGTCGTCATACTAAGGGGCAAGATTGCCGTTGCCGCAGTGGATTTTCACAGCACCCGGATCTATGCACTGGATCAGGATTCACATGATCGACCGGAAACGGTAACTGCGCAAGATCCGCGCGGCCTCTATCACAACGTCTACCACCGCGCGGGGAACCCCGACGGCACCTACGAAGCCGACAGCGATGCGTATTGGAAATTGCTCTGTGAGTCCCTACATGAAGCAAATGGAATTGTTTTGCTCACCAACGGGACCGGCAAGTCAAACGCAGGTCACCACTTCGCACTTTACGCGGAAAAGCATTTCTCCGACGTTGCCGCAAATATTCTCGGTGAAGTGCGCTGCGACATCAGCGACCTCACCGATGCACAACTGCTTCGAATCGGTCAAGATTTCGTGGGTATTCACTCGAAACGCAACCACAGTGCAAATCGGCCCTAGTTCCCTTCTGCTTCTTTGGGTGGGATTATTTGGATGGTCTCCATCAACGCATCGGCGCAAGGCTGTCGCTGAAGTTGAGAGCCGTGCGTTGTGCGAACTCGACCGGTTGCCCTTTCCAGTCTTGTTATCACAGCGCCACCTGCAGACCCTTGGGCGAGCTGCTCATCAATGAACCCCATGATCATCGGATGCGGGGGCCCGCGACCTCGCGAAGAAAGTTGCTGCTGCTGTCGAGAGGGCAACGACTTGAGTAAGCCTGTGATTCTCCGCCTTCAACCGGCGAATCTCCACGGACTCCTCACACGTGATTTCATCCTTACAGCCCGAATCAATATCGTCCTGCAAGACCCAGCGACGCCCAGACTCGTGTCCCACACCTCGTTGCTTGGCCACGGCGGCTGATGCCGCCGATATCCCCGTTTACCCAGCACTGTTGTCTTGCACTAGGCGCACAGCACGCGCCTTCAGTTCCTCATTGGTCGTCTTCGACATGATCTGATTCTCTTCTAATCGAAACAAGGCGGCATCAATCTCAGGCTGCTGCACAGTGACCGTAATAATTTTGAAGCCCAAAATTGCGGCCGGACAAGCAAATCGCTGATCGGGGCTGGCGCAAGCATGGGCGCTCTAGCAACGCTGGCAGCGAAGGTGCCTGAGGTCATGGTCGCCAAGGTAAATGATGCCCCAACGACAACGCACAATGTCCGGCTACCAACTCGCAACCGCTTCACAATATTTTCCGAACTTGTGTCATGGACGGATTTCTGCCGAGGGCCCACCGGGAGGTGTGTACCCAGCTTGGTTCATCACTAATCGGATACATGCGGTTTCCCGTACGCCCGAACGGTCGGCTTTTGCTCTCGTCCCGAATGGACGCATCAAGGTGATTCACACCGATCTAGAGCCATGCTTACGCACGCCAGTTGGCCGGAGAATACCTGGACGCAAGTGGGGTCCGGATGACTCGATCTGCGGGCCTGGGTTGATTATTCGCAGATTCATCGGGCCATGGGGCTCCAACCCTTAATGTTCTCTCTGTGAAGGATGCATTTACGGGGTTCCCCGACGCAGAAATGTTGCGAAAAGTCCCGGCGCTCGCGCTGGCGTTCGAGGCCAGTCCGCTTTACGGCGGAATCACGAATCGTAACTATCGGATCCAAACGCCGACAGGGATTGTGGTCGCCCGGGTCTCTGATCCAGGG
>JBDNFV010000236.1:0-1248 GCA_041689635.1 Candidatus Nanopelagicales bacterium
AATGTCTGCAAAAGCCCTGCACCCCGACCCCACCGATCTGAGCACCCCCAGTGTTGCTGCTGTGTGTGTCTATGGCGATCTTGTCGACGCGGCACGGGAAGTTGTCGGGGATCGAATCCACGTCGCGGCAGTTGCCACCGCATTCCCCAGCGGCAGAGCCTCTCTCAGTGTCAAGCTCGCTGACACAAAGGATGCCGTAGCTGCTGGAGCCGACGAGATTGACATGGTGATTGACCGTGGCGCATTTCTTACCGGCAATTACGCAAAGGTCTTCGAAGAGATCGTTGCAATCAAGGAAGCGTGCGGTGACGCCCACCTTAAAGTGATCCTAGAAACCGGTGAATTAAAAACTTTGGACAATGTCCGCAAGGCAAGTTGGCTGGCCATGAAAGCTGGAGCCGATTTCATTAAAACCAGTACGGGCAAAGTGGTTCCAGCGGCAACACTTCCCGTGACGCTGGTCATGCTGGAAGCTGTTCGCGACTTTCACCAGGAAACCGGAACAAAAATCGGAGTGAAGGCAGCTGGTGGAATTAAAACCAGTAAAGACGCCATCAAATACTTGGTTTTAGTCAACGAAACGGTTGGGGACGCATGGCTCACCCCCGATCTTTTCCGCTTTGGTGCCTCCACCCTGCTCAACGACCTACTCATGCAACGACAAAAAATGATCACCGGCCATTACTCCGGCCCCGACTACGTCACAATCGACTAGAGCGAGAGAAGACACCGATGACTTTCCAATACGCTTCCGCCCCCGAGTCCAGCGCAATTGTTAACATTAAAAGTTCTAACGGACTATTCATCAATGGTGAGTTCACACCCGGTCATGGCACACCTTTTAAAACGATCAACCCGGCAACAGAGGAAGTACTCGCCGAGATTTCGCAAGCAAACCAGGAAGATGTTGACGCAGCCGTTCTTGCGGCGCGCAAGGCCTATGACAAAACGTGGTCGAAAATGTCTGGCCGTGATCGGGGGAAGTATCTTTTTCGCATTGCTCGTCTGATTCAAGAGCGCGCCCGCGAATTCGCAGTACTTGAAACTATGGACAACGGCAAGCCGATCAAGGAGAGTCGTGATGTTGATATTCCCATTGCGGCAGCGCATTTTTTCTATCATGCTGGCTGGGCCGACAAGCTCGAGTTTGCCGGATTCGGCAATAACCCGCGATCACTAGGTGTTGCAGCTCAGATCATCCCCTGGAATTTCCCACTGCTCATGCTGGCCTGGAAGATCGCGCCAGCG
>JBDNFV010000237.1:0-6182 GCA_041689635.1 Candidatus Nanopelagicales bacterium
ATGACTGGCACAATGCACACGTGATCCGGCGCATGGGACGTTATTCAGCAGATGGCCGATTCGAGCATCAACATAAAGAGTCAATCGACATTGCCAGTGGCACCGACCCGAATGAACACGATGCCCGAAGCGCGATAGTGGAACTGATCTCGCACGTCAAGGCAGACCCGGGTTCATTTGTCTGGCTCGGTCTGGTGTCCCCCACCCACGCTGAATTAGCACTGGTCACTGACTTATTTGGACTCGAACCACTCGATGTTGAAGACGCCGCCAACATTGCCCAGAGAGCAAAGTTCGAATTAAGCCAAGGGAAAGGATTTGCCCTACTCAAGACGTTGTCCTATGACGGGCAGAGCCGCGACGTCACGACTGGACAGACCTCTGTTTTTATCGGTGAGTGGTTCGCAATCACGGTTCGATACGGAACCGCGGGAGACCTCACCAACGTCCGTGAACGCATGTCCCACAGCGAACGCTTACGCACGCATGGTCCCCTTGCCGTCCTTTACGCCGTGTTGGACATCACGGTTGACTCCTATCTTGCCGTGGTTGAAGAAGTACACGAGGATATGCGCGAAATCGAACAAGATGTTTTTTCAATGCAACCCACGGCAGAAACAACTAAGAATATTTACCATCTGAAGCGAGAGAATATTGCGGTAAGCCAGGCTGTGTCCCCCCTGGTCAGTGCAGCTCAAAAGTTTGCGGCCGATACGTATGAACTCATTCCTGCCGAGTTAGAACCATTTTTTGCCGACATTGGCGAACACATTCTTCGGGTGAATGACACGGTAGAAAGTACCGATAATGCACTTCTTACCATGCTGATGGCGTCGACCGCGTTGCAGGACCTCAAACAAAACACGGACATGCGCAAAATATCCGCGTGGGTTGCAATCGCTGCCGTACCCACGTTGACCGCGGGAATTTTCGGCATGAATTTCAAACACATGCCAGAGCTTGACACCACATTTGGTTATCCGGCAGTCTTGTTTTTCATGGCCGTCACCTGCGGATTACTCTTTCGCGGCTTCAAGAAAAGTGGATGGCTTTAAATCGTGGACGAGAGTGTTCCTGTTGCCAGCAAAACAAGGACGACGGTTCCCAGTGCAACTCGGTAAATGACAAATGGTGTGTAGGTCCGCGTGGTCAGCCATCGAAGTAACCATGCAATAACGCCGAGGCCGACAAAAAACGCTATAACCGTTGCGAGAATGGTTTGTCCCCACGCGGCATTTTGTTGCTCCGAGATCTTGGTTGCCTCATAAAATCCGGAGCCTAAAACCGCCGGGATGGCCAACAGAAATGCGTATCGGGTCGCTGCCACTCGGTCATAACCGAGGAGTAAACCCGTCGTAATTGTCGCCCCTGAACGCGAGACCCCAGGTATTAAGGCAAGTGCTTGCCCTAAACCAAAGACAAGTGCATCGGGCAATCTGAGTCGATCAATTGACTTGATCTTGCTCCCATAACGATCGGCAAGACCCAAAATAATTCCGAAAACAATTAACGTCGTGGCCACGAGATACAGATTTCGCGCGGTCGTTTCAATTTGCCTTGAAAACGTAAATCCCAGAGCCGCGACGGGAATTGTTCCAACGATGACATACCAGCCCATCCGGGCGTCAAGATCTTTACGTAGGGCGGGGTTCGCGAGCGATCGAAACCAGGTAGAAACTATGCGCCTAATGTCCCCCCAGAAATACACCACGACTGCCAGTTCAGTCCCGATCTGGCTTACCGCGGTGAATGCGGCTCCGGGATCAGACCAACCAAAAAATTGACTGAAAATGAAAAGATGTGCGGTAGATGAAATGGGAACGAATTCAGTGAGCCCTTGAATAACTCCCAAAACAATGGCTTCAAACCACGTCATATCCACTAACTGCTTGTCTGGGCATCAAGATCCCCGAGACCGGAAATCTTCAGTGCTTCTTTCATGACATGCAGTGTTCCAACCCGTTCCTTCAATGTTCCCGCGAATGAGGCAACACTCAGATTGGTCACGCCCGCCTGCGCGTAGGCCGGCAGTCGCTCGGCGATGCGCCCCGGCGGACCAACGAGGGATGTGGCGTCAATGAATTCCATGGGCACAGCGGCCGCAGCGCCTGCGTAATCTTTTGCCAGGTAACGATCTTGGATCTCCACCGCTGCATCTTCATAACCCATCCGGGTCGCTAGCTGGTTGTAAAAGTTCTTGTCCCGTGATCCCATTCCGCCGATATACAGCGCGGAATATGGGCGGATGAAATCGGCGCACTGCTCAATATCTTTCCCGGGGACCACCGGAACGGTGGGTACGACGTCAAAGCCTTCCAGGGTTAAGCCAGATTTTTCGCGACCGGACAGAAGCGGCTTCATGAGTTCGGTGGCGTGTTCGGGTGAAAAGAAGATGGCCAACCAACCGTCAGCAATCTCACCGGTGAGTTCAAGATTTTTCGGACCGATTGAGGCCAGGTAAATCGGAATGTTCTCGCGGACCGGATGCACTGTCAGCGTGAGCGCCTTACCAGGTCCATCAGGTAATGGAAGGGTGAAAAACTCACCGTCGTACTGCACCCGCTGACGCGACAGCGCCAAACGGACAATGTCAACGTATTCGCGGGTTCGTTGCAAAGGCTTGGTGAAACGCACCCCGTGCCAGCCCTCGGATACTTGCGGTCCGGAAACCCCCAGACCCAGCCGGAACCTTCCCCCGGACAACGTGTCCAAGGTTGCTGCCGTCATCGCCGTGTTGGCCGGTGTGCGGCCCGGGATTTGAAAGATCGCACTACCAACATCAATTCTCTGGGTTTGGGCGGCTATCCAGGTTAAAACGGTGGCGGCGTCGGAGCCATAAGCTTCGGCGGCCCAGACACACGAGTAGCCCAGTCGATCCGCTTCCTTGGCCACCTCCAAGTTATCCGCGTCATTTCCTGCGCCCCAATATCCAAGGTTGACTGAGAGTTTCATGGGGGAAGCCTACGGCTTGCAATCCCAACTTTCCCCACGCATGGGTCTACGGTTGGGCTATGCAGCAACGGCCATTGGGAAATTCCGGAATTCGAGTCGGGCGACTGGCTTTGGGCACCATGACATGGGGTCGCACAACCGATGAGTACGACGCGCGTGACCAATTGGCGGCATTCCTTGATGCAGGTGGCACCCTGGTCGATACCGCGGATGTCTACGCCGAGGGGGTCAGTGAAGAAATGTTAGGAACCCTCATTCAAGAGTACGAGTGCCGGGATTCAATTGTTCTCGCCACCAAAGCAGTCTCGCTACCCAATACCGAGCGCAGATTTGATGCGAGCCGACGACATCTCCTTGACGCGTTGGATGCGAGTCTTAAACGCCTTGATGTCGACCATATCGATCTGTGGCAAATGCACGCCTGGGATTCCCACACCCCACTTGAAGAAACCCTGTCCGCGATTGATGTTGCCATCTCCTCGGGACGGGTTCGCTACGCGGGTGTTTCCAATTATTCCGGTTGGCAAACGGCACGGGCATGCACGATGCAATCACTCAAACCGGCTTCAGCGCCATTGATCACCACCCAGGTGGAGTATTCCCTGCTTGAACGAGGTGTCGAACGGGAAATTGTTCCGGCAGCAAAAACACTGGGAATCGGAATTCTGCCGTGGTCCCCCCTTGGACGCGGCGTCCTCACCGGAAAGTACCGCCATTCAATTCCCATCGACTCACGTGGGGCATCCGCCGATACCAGCGCATTTGTCAACGTTTATTCGGACGAACGAGCGAAACGAATTGTCGATGCACTGGCAACCGCCGCCCAAGGGCTAGATGCAAGCCCGACGGAAGTGGCCCTTGCGTGGTTGCGTGATCGACCGGGTGTCATTGCACCCATTCTTGGCGCTCGCACGAATGCACAGTTACTCATGGCTCTTGGTTCTGAGGAGCTTGAACTTCCCGAAGAAATAACATCAGCGCTCAACGACATTTCCGAGCCGCACATGAGTTACCCCGAATCAGGTTGGGCCCAACGTCGATGAAGCCGGTAACCCGCACCGAACCAATCTGGGAGTTTCGAGAACTTAACTTTTCCCGTGACGTTGACCGCGAAGACACCCGCCAGTTACTCACCTATACGGCGGAACGGGGCCGTTGGGAACTTGATCAAACCAGAATTTTCCGGGATGGCCGCAAAAAAATTAGGCTCCGACGAAAGGTGTACCGGGTCGCAAACACCATGTGAACACGATTGATGACTACACCGAACGCAGGAAGCGGTCTAAGGCGCGGACGCCGAAGTGCAATCCATCGACGGGCACCCGTTCGTCAACCCCATGGAACAATCGCCAGTAATCCAGATCAGGTGGCATGCGAAGTGGTGAGAATCCGTAGCAATCAATGCCAAGCTTGCTCAGCGCTTTGGCATCGGTGCCGCCGGAAATCATGTAGGGCACCGCCCGGGCGCCGGAGTCCTCCTGGCGCAAAACACTCGCCATCAGGTCAAATGTCGCGGTATCAAATGCCGACTCGATCGCGATGTCAGAACTTATTGACTCAACCGTGATGTGTTCGCCGACCAGTTCACGAATTGTTTGATCGAACTCACCTTCACAACCTGGCAGTACTCGACCGTCAATGTGCGCCGTTGCTTCAGAAGGAATCACATTTACTTTGTACCCGGCACTCAACATGGATGGATTAGCAGTGTTTTGCAGTGTCGCACCAACGAGCAGCCCCAAAGTACCGAGCTTGGACACGAGTTCATCCGGGTCCGTTCCATCAATCTCAATCCCGTAGGCATCGCTGAGTTCGGCCAAAAATGCGTCGACGGTGCGAGTCCGTCGAATCGGCCAGGTGTAATCGCCGATGCGAGTGACCGCGCGTGCCAGTTGAGTGACCGCGTTATCGGTATGAATCATGGACCCGTGACCGGCCCGGGCCGCGGCGCGAAGTCTGAGCCAGCGGATTCCTTTCTCCGCTGTTTGAATCGGGTATAAACGCAAGTCGTCCCGCACTGAAATCGAGAACCCGCCAACTTCACCGATGGCTTCTGAGGCACCGTCAAAAAACTCGGGTCGATTCGCAACGACCCAGGCCGAACCGTGCTGCATGCCGGCTTCCTCATCCGGGAAAAACATAATAATCACGTCACGGCGAGGTCGAATGCCTTCACGAGCCCAATGACGCATGACCGCAATAATCATCGCGTCCATGTCTTTCATGTCCACCGCGCCACGACCCCAAATGAAGCCGTCATGGATGTCACCACCAAATGGTGCATGTGTCCAATCGGCGGCGATCGCTGGCACGACATCAAGATGACCGTGGACCACGAGGGCTTTCGCATTGGAATCTGTACCAGGGATACGCAAATGGACTCCCCTGCGTGAATCTGATGTGGTGCGGTACACCTGTGGGTCGTATCCCACCTCGCGCAGTCTCTGGGCGCAATATTCGGCGACCTCAGCTTCACCGACGGTCTCAGTCGAGTCACCCCAATTACTGGAATCAATCCGGATCAATTCTTGGGTCAGGGTCACCACATCGGACTCCATGGCTAATCGTGCTTGCTCACTCAACGAGTAGCCCTGATTCATACGGTGATCATGCCATCTTGCTCTTGTGTTAGCAGCGGTCTCAGCCGAAGTGGGAGTAGGCCAGTGGCCGCCACACCTGCAAAAGCAATACCCAAACCCCGAACTTCACCGATGTAAATGATCAAGAAGGGAAGGGTCAGGCAACTTCCTACGTCAGAAAATTCGTTACTCACCGGTATCCGTCGAGCCACGGGCGTGACGTCCTTTAACGGTGCCGTGCACGCTGCAAATCGTAGGTTTCCCACTGACTCCTCGAAGGCTATTGCGCCAGGGCCACTTCGTTTCAATCCGGGGTCAACACCCCTATGCCTCGCGGGTATAGTTGCGGTTCGCCGCGCAAGCGGTGCCCAGTCCGGGTGGCGAAATAGGTAGACGCGCTAGCTTGAGGTGCTAGTGCCCGAAAGGGTTTGGGGGTTCAAGTCCCCCCTCGGACACAGGAAATAGGCGGAGCCCGAAAGCGTCGAATGTCAGGCGTCGGCCTTCGAACTATTAGTCGCGCGCGAGAAACCGCGCTCGGAGGGCGTCACGACGTTCCTCAAATCGGTTGACACTCACGTCCATGTCGGCAAGGAGTATGGCCAATTCATCACGTGCTGCATTTCCCTCGGCCCCGAAATCATTGCGGTCAAA
>JBDNFV010000238.1:0-1351 GCA_041689635.1 Candidatus Nanopelagicales bacterium
ACACTGGTGGTCAGTGGCCGGGTCTCCTATGAAATCGTGGCAAAAGCGTTAACGGCATCTATTGGTGCAATTGTTGCGGTGTCCGGGCCAACCAGCTTGGCGGTAGATCTTGCCCGCAAATACGATCAGGTCCTCATTGGTTTTGTCCGTGAAAGTCGAATGAACGTTTACAGTGGCCAAGGATGGGTTGCCTCGTGACTAAGAAAAATCGTGACAAACCTTCGACCACCAGACCGGTAGGCGAACATGACGTCGAAATTCGAGTGTTGCTCGCTGAACTTTCCCTTGAAGAAGGCTCCTTGCTTCGATGCTTACAACTCCTCAATGATCATTTCGGTTTTGTTCCCGAGTCCGGAATAGGCGCGATCTCAGAGTTGTGTAACGTGTCGCGCGCAGAAACCTACGGTGTGCTGACCTACTACTCAGACCTGCGCACCGTTCCCCGCGCCCAAGTCAGTGTGCGACTCTGTGGCGCCGAAGCATGTCAGTCGGTCGGGTCGCGTGAACTCGAACACGAGTGGAAACATATGCAATCATCGGACTTTGATGGTGAGAGCGTGGAAACTTCTGAGGTGTTCTGTTTGGGTAACTGCGCGTTGGGTCCAACGGCGTTGGTGAACGATCAGCAAATCGGACGGGCAACGCCGGAGATTTTGGGTGAGCGCGTGCGCGAAATTTTGACGAGGGCTTAGGGAGAGGGTCAGATGAAAATATTCGTCCCGGGTGACAGCGCCGCCGTCTCCGTTGGCGCTGACGTCGTAGCAGCAGCGATAGCGGCGAGGCAGCCCAGCGCCACAATTATTCGTAATGGCTCACGTGGAATGATGTGGCTTGAACCATTGGTCGAAATTGAGATCGACTCGGTGCGACACGCATTTGGTCCGGTTCAAACCGCTGACGTTCCGGGAGTACTTTCCGCCGCGATGGGGGAGTGCGCCAGCTCTGATCTTTATCTTGGCGCCACCGACACGCTCTTGTGGTTAACCAGCCAAGATCGGTGGACTTTCGAGAGAGTAGGGATCGTTGACCCGGCATCACCCGAGGATTTTCTGGCCCACGGCGGATTAGCCGGACTCACCGCAGCGATGAAATTGGGCCCGCAGGAGTCAATTTCACGAGTCATCGAATCTGGGTTGCGCGGTCGCGGTGGGGCGGGCTTTCCCACTGGAATCAAATGGCAAACCGTGGCAGCTGCTGCTGCAACACGGCACAAGGGAGCGCCCGCCGGGAGTCCTGTCCATAAATACGTGTGTGTGAATGCGGACGAAGGCGACAGTGGCACCTTTGCCGACCGCATGCTGATGGAAGGCGATCCTTTCACTTTGATCGAAGGAATATTGATTTCCGGATA
>JBDNFV010000239.1:0-4433 GCA_041689635.1 Candidatus Nanopelagicales bacterium
GTGATCGTGGCAATCTTCGCGGTCCGTTTTGCCGGAAAATTGGGGGTTCCGGGTCTGTTGCTCTACCTGCTCCTTGGCATGGTGCTCGGCTCAACGATCCCGGGACTTAATTTTGATGACGCAACCTTGGCAACTGTGCTGGGCTATTCGGCCCTGATCTTGATTCTCGCTCACGGTGGGTTGACGACCCGAGTTGACCAACTTCGCCCGGTGCTGGCACCCTCGTTGGCATTGGCTTCCGTGGGGATTGCCGTGAGCATCGCGGTGGTGTCGTTGCCACTCATTTTGATTTTCGATTTCGACCCGCAACTCGCGGTTTTACTGGGAACGGTCTTGGCAGCAACCGATGCCGCGGCCGTTTTTTCAGTGTTGCGTCGAATGCGAGTCAATGAAAAAGTTCGAACGCTGCTAGAGGCTGAAGCTGGATTCAAC
This sequence comes from Candidatus Nanopelagicales bacterium, assembly GCA_041689635.1. GTDB lineage: Bacteria > Actinomycetota > Actinomycetes > S36-B12 > S36-B12 > UBA4592. The sequence goes on from JBDNFV010000239.1 coordinate 433, forward strand.
GACGCACCGGTTGTGGTGATTGTCAGTATTGTGGCGAGCGGCGCTTGGGGGCAAACAGCCGCGTGGACGATCCCATTTTTGGTGACGGCTGAAATTATTGGCGGTGCACTCATTGGAATTTCCGTTGGATACTTGGGTCGCTTCGTGTTGCCCCGATTAGCACTACCAGCGGTCGGCTTATATCCGATAGCTGTATTGGCGCTCATTGTGTTTTCCTATGGAGCAGCGTCAGTTGTACATACCTCGGGTTTCATGGCCGTGTATATTTCCGCAATTTTGATCGGATCGGCAAAACCATTGCCGCACCGCCGATCTATTTTGGGATTTGCTGATGGACTTTCGTGGATTGCCGAAATTGGATTATTCGTGATGCTCGGACTACTGGCTGATGTCGGTCGCCTACCCGAAGCAATTCCCCTGGCGATCGGAGCTGTTCTGCTCCTTGTGATTGTGGCCCGGCCGTTAGCCGCGTTCATTTCACTTTCACCATTTCGAATGGGAGCTAAAACAATTGCGTTTGTCTCGGTCGCCGGACTGCGTGGCGCGGTACCGATTGTTTTTGCGGCGATTCCATTGGGATTCAATGTTCCCGGGGCGGAACTGATTTTTGATGCCACGCTGATCGCGGTTCTGCTCCTTTTGTTGATTCAGACCCCGTTCATCCCTGCACTAGGTCGAAGAATCGGAGTCTGTTTACCCGAGCAAGTGCGTGAACTCGACGTCGAGAGCGCTCCCCTTGATGCAATCTCCGCAACCGTTCTAGGAGTTGATGTACCCAAAGGATCGGCGCTCGTGGGTGTGTTCGTCGTCGAAATGGGATTACCGCAGGGTGCTGCGGTCTCGCTGGTCATTCGAGGTGGCAATGCCGAAGTACCCGGTGAGCACACTCGGATTCGAGCGGGAGACCAATTAGTCATTGTGGCATCATTGAATGTGCAAATTCAAACAGAAGAGCGCCTGCGGTTGCTCTCAGCCGGTGGTCGTCTGGCCCGCTGGTACGGATCTACGGGTTTGCCTTCTTCGCGCGACCAATAAGTTCCGCGGTGATTTCGGCCCCCATACCGACAAGGGGGAGTCCGCCACCGGGGTGGCTGGAGCCGCCAACGAGGAAGAGCCCATTAATCGTTGATTGATTAGCCGGGCGGGTAAACGCGGCGCGGGGACCGTTGCTTGACGTCCCATAGATACTCCCACCCGGTGCCATCACTCGACGTTCAAGATCCGCCGGTGTTCGAATTTCCATCCATTTAATTCGCTGCCGGATGTCGGTTCCACGCTCGGCCAGTTTTCCTAAAATATTCTGGGCGTACTGTTCTTTTACCCCTGGTGCATCCCAATCGAAACCGTTCCGCGCTTTGGGGTCATGGCGTGGCGCGTTAATTAAAATAAACCACGACTCGGTGTCGTGTGACGGGCGCATCTGCGGGTCGTTCGGAACACATGCGTAAATCGCCGGGTCACTCGGTGGGGTGGGAGTTTTGCCGAAGATTGCATCAAACTCTGCATCGTAGTTATGGGGGAACCACACATTGTGATGTGCAAGTCCAGAGGAGGTTCCATCAAGTGCGAGCAGCAGAACGAAGCCAGCGAGGGAAGGCGAATCAAGAATTTTTGGGACGCGCTTTTGATCCTGGCGAGAGAGTAACTCGTGGGTGAGGGTTGCATCGGAGTTGGAGACCACAATGTCAGCTGAAATCAAATCGCCATTGTCCAGTCGAACGCCCGTCACCGTGTTGTTGTGCGTTTCAATACTTGAGACGGTGACACCGGTGCGAAGATCAACCTTTCTTTCAACGCAACGCTTCTCGAGGGCCGTTGCAAGTGTTCCCAAGCCACCACCAATATGCCAGGCACCAAATACTTGTTCAATGTAAGGGATTGTTGCCAGCACCGCTGGCGCATGGCGTGGATCAGATCCCGTGTAGGTGGCGTAGCGATCCACAATCATGATCATGCGCGGGTCGGTGAAGTACTTGCGCGTGAGTTTACGAAGTGAGGTGAAAGGTGCGATCGTGCTGATATCCCTTGGATTAGCCAGCGGAAGCAAGGACTTCCAGCCTTTCAGTGGAGATTGGAGAAACGGTTCCCGGGTTAAACGCCACATGTCCGCGCCGCGCTCGATGAATGCGCGCCACTCAGAATCACTTTCTGCACCGAAAGCAGCTCCGAATGCTCGAGCGCACTGTGCGGGATCCACCCCGGGAAGAGTTACCTCGCTCCCGTCGGCAAAAACATAATGAAAAGCAGGGTCGAGCTCCTGTAGGTCAACGCTTTCTTCCAGACCCTTCCCGGTTTTTAAAAACAGGTCCCGATACACCGCCGGCAAAGTAAATAAACTTGGACCGGTATCAAATGCGAATCCGTCACGCCGGTAGGTAAAAAGTTTTCCGCCAAGTCGATCCGCGTGCTCCAGAAGTGTTACCTGATGTCCTTTTACACTCAGGCGAGCAGCAACGGCAAGACCGCCTACGCCACCACCGATCACCACTACGCGTGAGGTTTTTAGCGCGGTCATGCTGCCCACTCGTTCACACTGCCCGACCCTTCCACGTGTTTTTTCCGCGCACGTGACGTGACCAACTCAGCGCATTAAGTCCAATGAAAGCCGCTATGGATACTGGTTGCGCAAATGAATCAGGAACGGCGCGTGATCCTGTTTTCCGTGCGACCAAAGCCCTCCCAACAACTCCGGAAAAGTATCCGACCGCACCGATCGCCCGGTGAGACTTTTTTCGCGAAGTAGCCATGGCAATTGGTGGGAGTAGGTAGGTAAATGCGATAAATGAGTTGACCGCGATAGATCCGGCCGGTGAGCCAAAGGCATTCCATAAAGATTTGGTGTACCCGTTCACGAGGGGGCCGATGCTGTCATACATCCGACAGTGAGCCAATTCACTGCCATTAACGGTTGCGCAATGAAACCCACGTGATTTTAAGGAACGCATTAACGCAATGTCTTCGAGTACTTCACCTCGAACGCTAACATGTCCACCGGATTCTCGGTAGGCGCGTGAATCAAAAATCAGGAACTGCCCATTGGCCGCGGACAAAGACGGTCGTAAAGATTTTTCGGCAATGCCAAGTGGCAACGTGCTCGCCCACGACCAGATGACAAGTGGCTGAACGAGTCGCTCAAGCGGGGTGACCGCAATTTGTCGTGGGTAGGGAGCAACCAAGCCAAAGTTTTTTTCTCGCAAAAGCTCAACACAAGCCGCAATTGCGGCCGGTTCGAGCATGACGTCGGCGTCAACAAAGACTAGGACGTCTCCCGTCGCACGCTGTGAAAGCAGATGGCAGGCATGTGGTTTTCCCAGCCAGTGAATTGGCGGATTCACAGTGTTACTCACCAGCGAAATACGGGGGTCCGCAGCGGCCAAAAGTTGAACAATTGCGGCCGTGGAATCGGTTGACTGATCATCGAGAACAATTATCTCGAGATCCGTTAAACCAACCTGATTTTGAATGCTTTCGATCGTGAGCGCAATGTGACGTTCTTCATTGCGTGCGGGAATCAGCACACTGAGTTTTTCGTTGATGTCGGCACCGCTCCACCATGGTAAACGCAGTTTGGTGAGGTTCAATGCAGTGTGGGCGGTGATGGCCACGGAGATGGCGCTTGCAAGTGAAAGTATTACCACCGAGGTTGACTCCAGATCCGCCACACCCAGGCAAACATGAACAGTCCCATGGCAATTCCGCCCCACAATGCCACCCCGATTTCACCAAAAAAGATCCCGGCGGCAATGACATTTGACACGTAGATCCAGATGAGAAGTGTGTTGGGCACCGCGTCGTTCGCGACTTTTCGGGGGAGCAGGTTGAGTAAAAATGCCAATACAATCGAGCTCAAGAGCCAACCTAAGAAATTTTGTAACGGGATGTCAGGTATACCGGGGAGAACCCAACCGAGTTCATTCCATGTCCAATAGCCCTCACCCACCATCATGGGATCAAGGAACAGATCCCATGAAGCGAGCAGCCAACCTCCGATAAATGCGGTA
>JBDNFV010000240.1:0-3175 GCA_041689635.1 Candidatus Nanopelagicales bacterium
CAGGAGACACCCCGATCGGGTTTGTCCTGCCGCCTCTATTGGACCCCCGAGGGTGTTGGTGGCGCCCCCTCGGTGGACCAGTTGACCTCGACGAGCGCCTCCTCGAGTTGCTCGCGTCGGAGATCGGGAACTGTCCTTTCAGTTCCCGAGTAGCCGACCAGGAGATGGATTTATGATGGGCAGGCGGGTGATTTGTCAGTTCACTCAACTCCGTCAGCAATTTCCTGTCTAGGGCTGACGCCCAAGTCAGTCTCGGCAGTCAGGGGCCCAGGGTGCCAATCGGGACCACGTGGACCGCATCGCGGCGCCGGTAGGCCAGGCCAGTGCCGGTGACGACGGCGAGGACGCCGGGCTCACCGCACGTTGAGGGCAGCTAGCAAGAGTTGCACGGGAATATCTGCGATCCAACGTCAGCCACGCCGAGCCATCGGACGAAATCTGAACGGCACTGACGTCAACTCGGCGTCGCGCATGTTTATCCACGGTCTTCGATACGACGCTGCAGCCTTCGCCGTGGTTAGCAGTGACTCTGACCAGACCGAGCCAATCCGGATTGTCCGGCACGAGTGAGACAAGGTTGCTTGACGGCTCATTCCCCGTGGCACTGCCTGGCTGCGGCGCGGAAACCGTCTTGATGGTTAGCGGCGAATTGATCCGAATGCCCTGAAATACCAATCCGAATGCGCTAATCTGCATCAATGATTTGGGCTAAATCTCATAAGCGTTCCGCGTCAACCGTTGCGGTGTTTGCTTTGGCAGTGGGTCAGTTCCTGGTCGGCCTTGACCTGAGCGTGATGTCGGTGGCGCTGCCGTCGATTCAGGCCGAATTCGACGTCGGCATGATGCAGTTGCAGTGGGCGATGATGTCCTACATGGTGGCTGGTGCCGCACTTGCTGTCCCATTGGGCGCCCTCGGCGACAACCTTGGCCGCCGACGGTTATACCTTTTCGGCACCGCGGCCTTCGTGATCGGCTCGGCGATCAGCGCTTTGGCCCCCGATATAGGTGTGTTGATTTTTGGCCGTGCCGTGCAGGGCGTCGGGTCCGGTGCGATGGGCACCTTGGCCTTGGCCATGTTGGTCGCGATGGTCGCCCAGGCCGACATTCCCAAACTTATCGGCATGTGGACAGCGGTGGTATCCGGCGCTGCCGCGCTGGGCCCGCTGATCGGCGGCGGTTTGGTCACGGCCTTCGGGTGGCGTTGGGTATTTGGGATTAACGTGATCTTGATGGCGCTGGTCATCCCACTGGTGTTGAAGGAAGTGCCAAGTGACAGCCAAGCGGATCGAAAGAACAAGCCCGTTGACATATTTGGGGCCGCACTCCTGACCGTGGCGATGATCCTGATCGCCGGAGGAATGAGTTTCCTGGAGAATTATCAGTTCACCGATCCGGTGGTTTGGCTTCCGGTCGCATTGGGTTTACTGGCCGTCGGCATTTTGGCCACCCAGCAGCGGCGCAGCAAAAATCCGCTCACCGATTGGGCGGCAATTCGGGTCGCACCGATCCCGGCCACGCTCACCATCATGGTGATCTTGGGCATGGTGCTGTCCGGCGCAATGCTGCAACTAATGCTGCTCACCCAGAACGTTCTCGGCTTCACCCCGCTGATCGCAGGCGTGGTGTCCTTCGGCACCTCACTGATGCTCGTGGTGTTCTCCCCAATTTCCCCGAAGGTGATGGCCAAAATCGGCTTGGGGCCCACCACATCGATCGGTCTGTTCCTGACCGCCGGTGGTCTGTTCGGCTTGGCCACAATCACCGTCAGCACTTCACCACCGGTAATCATGGCGTGGTTGGCATTGATGGGAGCCGGTCTCGGCTTCGGGATGCCTGCCGTGAGCGCGGGCGCTATGGGTGCAGTGCCCCGCAAATCACTCGGCGCGATCTCCGGGTTCATTGCCATGATCGCATCGCTTTCTGCCGTGCTGGGTATCTCTGTGTTGGGGGCCATCTCGGCAATCCAAGTCACCCACGAGTGGGAGGCCACCTCCTCCCAGGTGCAAAATGCTGATTCACTAACAAGTCAGGTTATTTCCGGCGCGATTCCACAGATCAAGAAGTCAGAAGGGGAGCAAACCGCGGTACTGGCTGGCCAGGCGTATCTCGATGGTGTCACGGGCGCGCTTCGAATCGCTGGCGTAGGTATCGTCCTGGCTGGTGCCATCTCCGTCCCACTGCTGGGTTTGCGTGGCCGAGTGCGCAAAACTGACGAAGCCCCGACGTTGGCTGATCCACCCGAATACAGTTAGCCCATGTTAAGTAACCTGGACCTGCTTCCGGGTGCCAGGAAACTTTCCGATCTGGCCAACGGCGGTGCGGGGGTGACCATCGCAGTGATTGACGGGCCGGTGGATCTTGACCACCCGGTCTTTGCGGGTGCAGACATTTCCATTGCCTCCGGCGCAACGCGGTGGCCAGCCCGGATCGGCAACCGCCTCGCCGAGCACGGAACCATGGTGGCCTCGATTCTCTTCGGCCAGCCGGGTAGTGCTGTTGAGGGCATCGCACCCAATGCCCGCGGCTTGGTAGTGCCGGTCTATGACATCGATTCTGGTAAGGCCCCGCAATTAGAGATCGCCCGAGCAATCCAGATTGCGATCAGCGAAGGCGCCGACATCATCAACTTCTCCGGCGGCCAATACTCCGACACTGGGGTTGCCGACCAGTGGCTTGACGACGCGGTGCAGCGATGTGCCCAGGCCGGTGTGCTGCTGGTTGCTGCTGCGGGCAACGACGGGTGCGAGTGTCTGCACGTCCCGGCGGCAGCGTCGACTGCCCTCGCGGTGGGCGCAGTAGATGCCAACGGCGATCCGATGGATTTCAGCAACTACGGAGGCGGGTATACCTGCAACGGCATCACCGCACCAGGGGAGGACATCATTGGGGCGGTCCCCGGTGGCGGTGTCGCCCGAATGAGTGGAACTTCGTTCGCCACACCTCTGGTCAGCGGAGTTGTCGCGCTGATTCAGGCTGCCAAACCCGAGCTCACCGGGGCGCAGATTCGTGACTTTCTCCTTCAAACTGCATCCCCATGTGATAGTAATAGTCTAGAGGTCTGTCAGAAGTTACTGGTGGGCCGCCTCAACGTCGAAGGAGCTCTCGCCGCCATGACCGAACACACCGCCGCTACTGATCCGGCTACCGGGCCATCCACTGCTGGGCCATCCACTGC
>JBDNFV010000241.1:0-2779 GCA_041689635.1 Candidatus Nanopelagicales bacterium
CTTTTATGTGATCGCCGCATCCTTCTTGATCGCTATCACATTGTTGACTTCGGCCACAAAGTCGTAGGAGTTGGCAGCATAGGATTGCTCGCCTACATCGTTCTCTTGCAAGGCCGGGATGCAAATGACCTGCTGGTCCTCCAAGTGAAGCAAGCGATCGAAAGTGTCCTTGAGCCTTGGGTTCCCAGCTCGACGTCGGAAAGTCACTCAAAACGAGTCACCGATGGCCAACGCAATATTCAAGCAGCAACAGATGCCTTCTTGGGTTGGATCGATGGTGATGGTGGAAAAAGCTACTACGTCCGTCAATTGCGCGACAAGAAATGGTCACCCGATGTCGATTCATTTAGCGATGAAGACCTCGTGGCCTATGCGCAAATTTGTGGGGGAGCCCTAGCGCGGGCACACGCTCGCTCGGGAAATGCCGGGGAAATTTCATCCTTCATTGGTTCAGACACATCATTCGATATCGCCATGCACGATTTTGCCGTCAGCTACGCTCGGCAATCCAGGACCGACTACTCGGAATTCCTTGGGGCAGTTTCCACCGGCGCAATCTCGGTGGACGAACCCGATTCCGCCCTCTCTGAGATCTCCCTGCTCAATGATGGCGCATTCAATCTGACCTAGTCATTCCTATCGCGAGCCTTCACCAGCGATTCTGGGAAGTCCAGCCCGGTGACCAGCCGGGTGACCAAACTGGATGAGATGGACAAATCGAATCGATTTGTCGGATTTTATGTCTGAGTTTCCCAGGAACTGGGAAACTCAGGGCTGGTTTGTGGTGAGCACTTCGGGTCCGGATTCGGTGATCGCAACCGAGTGCTCCCAGTGGGCCGCCCAATTCCCATCCGTTGTGACGACGGTCCAGTCATCCGCGAGGGTGGTGACTTCAGGGGATCCGATCGTGGCCATGGGTTCAAGGGCGAGAACCATCCCTACTTTCAATACCAGGCCTTGACCTGCGTGGCCGTAGTTGGGCACCGGTGGGTACATGTGCATTTCGGTTCCGATCCCATGCCCGACATAATCTTCAACGATCCCGTAATTGCCTGCGTTACGGATGACCGCTTCAATTGCCGAGCCAATGTCTCCCATCCGGTTCCCCGCTACGGCGGCCTTGATACCAGCGTCCAATGCGGCTCGCGTGACATCGGAGAGTTTTTGGATTGATGGTTGCGGGTCACGAGAGGCGATCACGCTAATTGCTGCGTCACCGTGCCAGCCGTCCACAATTGCGCCACAGTCAATGGACACCAGATCGCCTTCGTTGACAACCCGATCACCGGGAATTCCATGCACGACTTCTTCATTGACCGACGTGCAGATCACCGCCGGGAATCCGTAGTACCCCAGAAACGATGGCGTTGCTCCAGCCCCGTAAATGCATTCGCGGGCAATGGCGTCAAGTTCTCTGGTTGTGATCCCTGGGATAACACTGTCCCGAAGGGTATCCAAAGTGTCGGCCACGACCTTGCCAGCGACCCGCATTAACGCAATTTGTTCCGGTGTCTTGATCTGGACGCGTTCTTTTTTACGAAACCCCATGTGGTTGCTTAGGAGTTAACCGCAAGCACAATGGCTGCTGTCACGGCCGCAATGTCGCCGAGGCCATTAACTTGCACGAGTAGATCGCGGCTCTGATACAACTCGATCAGCGGTGCGGTTTGTTCGGAGTAAACCTGCAGACGACGGCGCAATACGTCTTCGGTGTCATCGGTGCGACCCTGCTCGGCTGAGCGTCGGATGAGACGGTCAACTACCACGTCGACATCGACAGTAAGTTCAATCACGCTATCAATTTTTGTCCCGTCGGATCGCAACATTGCATCAAGTTCGCCTACCTGTTCAACGGTTCTGGGGTAGCCGTCAAGGATAAATCCTGGCTGGGCATCCTCGTGGGTAAGCCGGTCACGCACCATTGCGTTGGTAACCCCGTCGGGGACGTACTCCCCCGCGTCCATGTAGGACTGTGCTTGTTTACCGAGTGGCGTGCCGTCGGTGACATTGGCCCGAAAAATGTCACCGGTAGAAATGTGTGGTATTCCCAACTCGTGTGACAGCAGCGCCGCTTGGGTACCCTTACCCGCCCCCGGTGGACCCATGAAAACAATGCGCATACGACGGGAGCATATCGGACGGTTAATTGCCGGCTGACCCTACTGACCTACTTGAGGAAGCCTTCGTAGTTGCGTTGTTGTAGCTGAGCCTGGATTTGCTTAACGGTGTCAAGACCCACGCCCACCATGATCAGAATCGACACACCGCCGAAGATGAACTGGGTTGAAACACCCAAGAAGTCGAAGGCAAATACCGGTATCACCGCGATCGTGCCCAGGTACAGCGAGCCAGGAGCGGTCAAACGAGCGAGTACATAGTCAAGGTATTCAGCGGTGGGGCGTCCGGCCCGAATTCCAGGGATGAAACCGCCGTACTTCTTCATATTGTCGGCAACCTCGGTCGGGTTGAACGTGATCGACACATAGAAATAGCAGAAGAACACGATTAGCAGGAAGTAGGTCGCCAAATACACACTTCCGCTGCCCGTTCCAAAGCTCTGCTGTAACCATTGCGCCCACCCAGACTGACTCCCGGTGAGCTGGACAAACAGGGTGGGTAGGAAGAGGAGGGACGAAGCGAAAATAACCGGGATAACGCCGGCCATATTGACCTTCAACGGAATGTAGGTGGACGTGCCGCCGAACATTCGCCGGCCTACCATCCGCTTTGCATACTGGACGGGGATCCGGCGCTGGGCTTGCTCGACGAATACGACGAA
>JBDNFV010000242.1:0-9705 GCA_041689635.1 Candidatus Nanopelagicales bacterium
AATCCCGGAGAGAACCAAATCAAGAAATTCTCCAGTGCTCACCTCTGCATCACGGGTCATGTCCCATGCCGCGCTCCAAATGACAGCGCGAGCGAGTGAATCTGAGATTGCGCCAAGATTTGCGGTCGCAGTTTTCCACGACTTGTCATCGAGGCGCACCTTTGCAAATGTCAGGTCACCGTCGTTGACGAGCAGCAGATCTGGTTGCCTCCTGCCCACGAGCTGAGTGATCTCGGTGTGGGCGCCGGTGACGTCAACGGCAATGAACTCGCGTTGGACCAATCCGGCATCGGTAAGGTCATAGAGTCCAAGACCCACTCGGTGTGAGCGCAAGGTTGGTGCGACGCCGACCGGTGACGTGGGTGGCTCTTGTTCAATAATCACCTTCTCGTAATTGCCTTCCGGGTCAACCGTGACGAGTGGGCGCAGCAGGTTCACCCCGCTTGTTTGTAGCCATTCCCGGGTCCAATTCGACAGATCTCGTCCACTCGTTGCTTCCAGTTCGGTGAGAAGGTCGCTGAGTTGCGTGTTTCCCCAGGCATGTTTTTTGAAATAGACGCCGATCCCGGCCATGAATTCTGGTTCCCCCACCCAGGCGACCAACTGGCGAAGGGCAGAGGCACCCTTTGCATAGGTAATGCCGTCAAAGTTGACGCGAACCGCATCAAGGTCAACCATGTCGGCTGCAATCGGGTGGGTTGAGGGCAGTTGATCCTGTCGGTAGGCCCAGGCTTTGCGCAGGTTGGCAAATGTTGTCCAAGCGTCGTTGTAGCGGGTTGCGTGCACATTCGCGTGGTGAGCGGCCCACTCAGCAAAAGACTCATTGAGCCACAGGTCATCCCACCAAGTCATGGTGACCAAATTGCCGAACCACATGTGTGCCAACTCGTGCAAAATTGTGTTTGCGCGCTGTTCATAGGCGGCAATAGTGACGCGACTGCGGAAAATAAGGTCTTCAAGAAAAGTCACGCAACCAGCGTTTTCCATTGCGCCCGCATTAAATTCCGGGACAAAAAGTTGATCGTACTTGGCGAACGGGTAGCCCACTTTGAATTGATCTTCATAGAATGCAAAGCCTTGCTTGGTGACTTCGAAGATTTCTCCGGGATCAAGGAATTCAGAAAGCGACTGCCGGCAATAAATACCGAGTGGATACGTGCCGTAAGGACCACTGTATTCGTCGCGCACTTCAAAATATGGGCCGGCAACGAGCGCGGTGATGTAGGTGGAAATTGTTGGGGTGGGCTCAAATTCCCACGTCTTTGAACCATTGTCATGTTCGGTGACCTGCGCCATCGGTGAATTGCTAATCACTTTCCATCCACCAGGCACGGTGGCGCTTAAAGTGAACGTTGCTTTCATGTCGGGTTGTTCAAAGCAGGCATACATTCGGCGCGCATCGGCTGACTCAAATTGGGTGTAGAGGTAAGTCTCGTTGTCAACGGGATCAACAAAGCGGTGCAGGCCCTCGCCGGTGTTCATGTATTTCCCTTGGGCAACGACAACGAGTGTGTTCATCGCTTCCACATGCGACAGCGTGATGCGTGCGCCCTGAAACACGTCAGCGACGGGGAGATCTACTCCATTAAGCGTCACTGAATCAACATTGGGGGCAATGAGGTCAATCCACGTATGAGCACCGGGTGTCGTACAGGCGAAGACGACGGTGGTGGTTGTGAGGAATGTTGGTCCACTCGACGTCAAGTCAAGGTCGACCTCGTAGGAGGTGACCGAAATCAAGTCTGAGCGCTCACTAGCCTCAGCACGGGTAATGTTTTCCGAGCGGGAACTTGTTGCCTCAGTAATTGTCATGTCGGAATCCTTGCACGAGACCTCTTATTTCGTCGGTCAGGTGGCACTGCCAACAATCGTGCTCCGTGCAAGGATGCCGTTATGGCCACTGATGTTGAATTTTGGTTCGATCCCATGTGCCCGTGGGCGTGGATCACGTCTCGTTGGGTTCACGAAGTATCTGGTTCTCGGGATCTAGACGTCACGTGGAGTGTCATGTCACTTGCTGTCCTCAATGAAGGAAATGACGTACCGCCGGAATACGCCGAGGTAATGGCAGCGGCCTGGAAACCGGTTCGAGTGTGCATTGCCGCAGAGGCAGAGTCTGGTAAATCGGTCCTCGGTCCGCTATACACCGCTTTGGGTACCCGAATCCACGTGGCGGCTCGCAAAGATTACGACACGATTATCGCCGAAGCCCTTGCCGAAACAGGATTGCCGGCATCGCTAGCAGCGGCTGCCAACTCCGAATCATGTGATGCGCAATTGCGCGCCAGCCACCAGCGAGGTATTTCTCTCGTAGGATCTGACGTCGGAACCCCGGTTATTGCAGTGCCGGGGCCAACGGGTGAACCCGTTGCATTTTTTGGCCCGGTACTGACACCGATGCCGGTGGGTGCAGACGCGACGAACTTGTGGGATGGCGCACTCTTGGTCGCATCGGTTCCTGGTTTCTACGAACTCAAGCGCACGCGAACGATGGAGCCTTCATTTGACTAGCCGATGGAGAAATGGGTCGACGGTGTGCATTTTTGACGCAGACTGTGGGATTTGCCAATCCTCGGTGCGGCTTGCCCGCCGGCTCCACGCTCGCGTTGACTTCATCCCTTCCCAGATATATGACTTTTCAGATGCACCGGCGGGTCTGACCCCAGAACGCACGCAGACGGAAGTTGTTTGTGTGACGCCGGTTGGGGATGTATTCGGGGGAGCCGCCGCGGTAGCCCAAATCCTGCGGGTGAGTCGAATCGCACCACTCGGAGCGGTCTTGGATTCTCGGGCGGTACTTCCTGTTGCCCGCATCGTGTACTCGTGGGTTGCCCGAAACCGCGGTAGGTTACCGCAGGCATGTGGAGTCAATACGACGCCACAATCACGTAAGGAATACTGATCCACATGAGCGATACGCACGACAATATCAGCATGCAACCGTGGCGTGGATTTGCGAGCGACAACTACGCGGGAGTTCACCCGGTAATTCTTGAAGCGCTCACCCGGGTGAACTCGGGTCATCAGGTCGCCTATGGCGATGATTCAATTACCGCTGAACTAGATGAACGTATGGCCGCACTTTTCGGTCGGCCAGTTGGAATTTATCCTGTTTTTAACGGAACCGGTGCCAACGTTGTGGCGTTGTCATCAATTCTGAATCAATGGGAAGCGGTTGTGTGCACTAACACGTCGCACCTGCACATGGATGAAGGTGGCGCACCCGAAAAAGTTGCCGGAATCAAGTTGTGGACGGTGCCGGGGATTAACGGAAAACTGACACCGGACTCGATCCGTTCGACCGCCCACGATTTTGGTTTCGTCCATTACGCCCAACCCGGGGCGGTCTCCATTGCCCAGTCCACCGAGATGGGAACCGTCTACACGGTGGAGGAAGTCACAGCCATTAGTGAATGCGCACACGAACTTGGCCTTCGCGTTCACATGGATGGAGCGCGGATTGCAAATGCAGCGGTGGCATTGGGTGTTCCCATTGCCGACTTCACCGTAAACGCAGGAGTAGACATTTTATCTTTTGGGGGAACAAAAAACGGAATGCTGATGGGCGAAGTTATTGTTGTCTTCAACCCAGATGTTGTTCGCGGCGTTGAATACTTTCGCAAGAGTTTCATGCAACTCAATAGCAAAATGCGATTCGCATCCGCGCAGATGATCGCGCTGCTCAGCGAGGACCTCTGGCTCGCTAGTGCGACCCACGCGAACGGTATGGCCCAGAAACTCAAGTCAGCAGTTGAGCGAATTCCTGGGATCTCGATTGAAGTTCCAACGGATGCCAATGCGGTGTTTGCGCGGATGCCAGCAGAGGTCGTTGAGCGCCTGCAGGATAAGTGGCGTTTCTACACGTGGGACAGCCCAACCCTGGTGCGTTGGATGTGTGCTTGGGACACCCAGGAGTCCGATGTTGACGCATTTGCGGCAGATATTGCTGCGGAAATGGCTGCGCAGCAAATGGAAGATTCAAGAATGAACGCCAGTTAGTCGTGCCGGAAGGTCACGTTGTTCATCGGCAAGCGAGAACATTAAACACACTCTTTGCACGGCACGTCGTTCACGTGACCAGTCCGCAGGGTCGCTTCACGCAATCAGCTTCCGTAGTAAACGAAACCCCGTTCATTAAAGCGGAGGCGTTTGGCAAGCACCTCTTCATCACATTTGGTCACGGCAAGGTCATCCACATTCATCTCGGCTTATATGGAAAATGGACTTTCCTGAGTCACACCCCCGAACCGGTTGGCCTGATTCGTATACAGATGTCCACCCCTCAAGCGTGTGCCCAGTTACGTGGACCAAATGCCTGCGCCCTGATTTCCCCTGATGAAGTAAAAATTATCAGGGCAAAAATTGGTCCTGATCCCATCAGAAAAGATGATCCACAATCAGCGCGAGCCACAGTGTTGGCAAGTCGAACTCCGATCGGGGCACTGCTCATGGACCAGACACTTTTTGCCGGAGTCGGGAACATTTATCGCGCCGAAGTTCTCTTTCGTAGCGGAATCGATCCGCAGACCCCGGGTAAGGAACTGACTTCGGAGCAGTTTGACACTCTGTGGCGTGATCTGATTAACCTGATGAAAATTGGGGTAAGGCGTGGCCGCATTGACACGGTTCGACCCGAACACCTGCCAAAGGTCATGAAGCGCGCCCCACGCGAGGACCGACACGGCGGCGAGGTTTACGTCTACCGGCGTACTGGGTTGCCTTGCCATGTGTGCGCGCATGAGGTCGCTGAGAGTGACCTTCGGGGAAGGAATCTTTTCTGGTGCCCCAATTGCCAGAAATAAAAAACAGTGGCGTTTAAATTGGGTGGAACTCGCCAGGACCAGAACACAACGCCTATCACCAGAACACAAAAAAGTGGAGGAACCGCTGCTCGAACCACATTGAGTAATACCCACAGCCATGAGGCATTCGCGGATGCCCTGAGCCGATCAGGGTCCTTGCGCCACGCGGCCCGCGACTGCGCGTGACGAGTGGATGGCCTCACCATCACAATGGAGTGTCACAATGAAATTTTCTTACCGACTCATTGTCAGTCGGGTCCAGAGGTAGGGTTCTGCGGTGAGTGATGCGAGCGTTCAACCTTTAGCCGATCAGTGGGCGGCTGACCTAGCGAGTTGGGCCCTTCCGCAGGAGATCTTGGATCAAGCACCCGAAGTACCGTGGAAGCATTCGGTCGCCATGTTCACCGTATCCGCGGAGATACCTGATTCGGTATCACACCAGCGCGCTCGCGAAGTTCTCGAGCCCGGTGGCAGTGTCCTGGACATCGGTTCAGGAGGTGGCCGCGCTTCAATGGCGATCACTCCACCCGCCGGAACGGCGACCGCGGTTGACCACCAGGAAGAAATGCTCGACGAATTCCTGATAGCGGCGAAGACTCGCGGAGTCATCGCCCACAGCTACCTTGGCGACTGGCCGGATGTTGCGCCACTGGTACCCGAGGCTGATGTCGTTGTCTGTCATCATGTTGCCTACAACGTGGCGAATATTGCGCCTTTCCTCCAAGCATTGAATGATCATGCACGCAAACGAGTGGTGATGGAGGTTTCCATGAGCCATCCCACAAGCAATATGAATGCGCTATGGAAAAAATTCTGGGATGTGGAGCGACCAACGCAACCAACTCCATATCAATTACAGGACATCTGCCTGGCCTTGGGTTTTTCGGCGGTCCTTGACATTTGGGAGGACGAAAACTGGGGTGGCCGGGTAGACCTGCCTGAGGCCGAGCGAATCCGGCTAGCGAGAATTAGACTATGCCTTACGGAGGATCGTGATGCGGAATTGGCCGCGGCGCTCCTCGCTGAAAAAGACGCTCAACCTCGGTCGGTTGCAACTCTCTGGTGGGATGTGAAATAAGTGGAAACACTCGCTCCAACAGTTGGTCACGACAGGGTGACCCAGTATCGGTCGACGCCGTTGCTGTTGTTGTTCTCGGGCATCATTGGGCTGGTTGCCGCATTCACGCTAATTCAAGACAAAATTGCGATCCTCTTAGATCCCAACTACATTCCCAGTTGCAATATCAATCCGGTGCTCTCCTGCGGTTCGGTCATTGTCACCGATCAGGCATCGGTATTTGGATTCCCGAATCCGCTGATCGGGCTAATTTCCTACTCGGTCGTCATCACCCTTGCCGTTCTTCTGCTCGCTCGCGTCGTGTTGCCGGGGTGGATCTGGCTGGGGCTCAACCTTGGCGCCCTGGGTGGGATGGCATTTGCGGGCTGGTTGATCTTCCAGAGTTTGTACGTAATTGATGCCTTGTGCCCGTGGTGCATGGTTGCCTGGACCGCCACGATTCTGATTTTTTGGCTCACCACGGCTGAGAATGCGAAAGCTGGAAGGTTCACCAGAAGCGGAACGCCAGGATTTGTGTCAGAGATTTTCAGTTCATTGCGCTGGCTTTTCATCGGTTCAACGTTCCTCGTGATTCTCATCTTGATTTTCATCAACTGGATGGATTTCTGGCTCGGTCGCAGCTAAAAACACCCGCCAGACTTTCCCAGTTTCTGGGAAAGTCGGACGTAACCGGCTTACTCGGAGGAGATTTTGTCCATCTCATCCGGTTTGCGCGGCCCCTTGCTCTGGGTCTGAGCCCAGACCCACTGCGGGTGGTGCGCCTGCGCCCAACTAGGGGTGACCTCACCCGAGCGCATGCCCATCCGGGCTTGGGCATCATTCATGGCGTGATAAATATGTCCAGCGAGGGCGACAACGATGGCCAGGGTCAACCAATCATGGACGAATGTTGCCCCGGTGCGAATGTCATCGGTAAAAAGTGAACTGAAAAACATGACCATTCCGGTGGCAAACATAATCAGAATTGAACCGAAGCTAAATGCCGAGTTGAGTTTTTGACCGGCGTTGTATTTACCGTAAACCGGATCGGGATTGATGATTTCGGGCTTGATCGAAGTGCTGTCCTGACGTTTGAGCCAGGCAAAATCATGGGGGTAAAAACGATTGAGTTCGCGCATGTTCATCCGAAATACGGGGAACGCGATAGCGATGATCAACGGGATCGGTAATAGAAAGCCGCTGACAGAATGGATTGTTTTAACGATGCCACGGTTACCCACCAGGACGCTAATATCTGGAATGTAGAGAGCGGCGGCTGTGGCGATCAGGATAAACATCAGGATTGTGATTGTTCGGTGCGCGAAGCGTTCAATCGGGGTGAAGCGTTTCACGTGACCGGCTCGTCGCTGCGGCCATTTGATTGACCAACCCAAGCGTCAATGTCGTAACCCCGCTGCTCCCAGTACCCGGGAATAACCGAGTCGACGACATTGATATTTGACAACCACTTAAGTGACTTGTATCCGTACATTGGTGCAACAAGTAGTCGGACCGGACCACCATGTTCACGCGTTACTGGTGCTCCATACATCGAGGTGGCAATCAAAACATCGGGCCGAATGGCCTGCTCCATCGTGAGTGATTCGGTGTAAGCGCCATCAAATGAAGCGATGGTCAGGGCGGTTGCTGTAGCGGGAGCCCCAGCAACGGCCAGAAGATCGCTCATCAGAACACCCGACCAGGGCACGTTATCCACGCGCCATCCGGTAACACATTGGAAGTCCTTTGTCATTGACGTTTGAGGCAGTGACTCAAGGTCGGCAAAAGTCAGATTTAGTGGAGTGCTCACTGCGCCACCGACGGTCAAGCGATAATCCGCCTTGGACATTTCTGGGTAGCCACTTGTTACCGTATAAATCCGGAATCCACCAGCGGCCGGAATTATCGACCCTAGTCCTGGAACCGTGGCAGCGACGGTATTACTCACAACCGAATTCAGTTGCCGACCGAAGACCACTCCGAGAGCGCCCAAGCCCACCATGCCAAGGACCACGCGTCGACCGACAGGTGATCCCCTTGCTTCCATAAGCCTATGGGAACACACAATGCTGGTTTTCGCCTAAACATTTCCTCTCATGTGAAATTCACGTCTTCGTGATTGGGAGCCAGGTGAGGGGGTAAGGTCCCGGTTATGTGCACAGCCATGAGAATTTCAGCCGCAGATAAATCCATCGTTGTTGGTCGCACCATGGAATTCCCGATTCTGATGGATGCGCAATTGACCGTCATCCCACGGGGAATTGAACTGTCAAGTGAAGCGCCCAACGGTGAAACCGGAGTTACGTGGACCACCAAGTACGGCACGGTGGGGGTCGACGCATTTTCTGACAAGTTGCCAGGGGGAAATTTCAGTTACACCGATGGCATGAATGAAAAAGGACTCTATATCGGGCTGCTGTATCAGCCGGGTTTTTGCGTCTGGTCTGCCTCCGAGGGTAAACCGAGTAGTGAGTTATTAACACCCTTGCACGTGATTTCATATTTACTCACGACCTGCGAAAACGTTGAGGAAGCCAAAGTTGCATTGTCGGCCGTAACCGTGTGGAACTTCCAACCCCCTGTTCCGGTCAAGATCACCGGGCATTTTGGTATTTATGATGCATCGGGTGCGTGTGTTGTTGCCGAGTGGGACAACGGAACCCTTAAGTTATTTGACAATCCCATTGGAGTGTTGACCAATTCTCCCACTTTTGATTGGCACCTGATCAACTTGCGGAATTACATCAATTTGACGCCTAACCCGGAGGCAGAGGTTTCGATTGCTGGTGTGGCATTGGCACCGTTGGGAATCGGTTCGGGTATGCGGGGATTGCCGGGAGATCCGACACCGCCATCCCGTTTTGTTCGTGCGGCGGCGTTGGTGGCTACCGCTAAACAACAACCGGATAGTGCATCGGCGGAAAATATGATGTTGCACCTGATCAACAACTTCGATTTGGTTGATGGCATCGCCGTGGCATCCATTGACCCGCCAGGGGAAGATCAAACGTTGTGGTCAACGATTAGTAATCTCACCGATCACACGTTCAGTCTTCGCACTGCAACCGATGTTACTTTCCGCACGATTGATTTGGCGAGCCTTGATTTTACCGGCGCCGAAATTCTTTCCTATGACCTGCCAGGTCCTGCGACATTCCCGAAATGGACGTTGTAATTCGTTGTTATTGACCGGCTTGGGCGCTGGATTGACCCGCTGCAAAAGTTCGGCATCGGTTCGGTCGAACTAATCCTGCAGAACGAGACAGAATCATTGGGTGGACCGATAAAAACAATTGGATCACAGCGTCGGTTGTATATGAAGATCAGGAGTTCTCCCGGCTGGAAGTTGTCGTGACAAATGGCGGGTACTCCGACTGGTGAACACGAAATAGCCCAGCGTCCCATTTTTGCTCGAGGCGGCGATTGGAATTGGGGTTTGTGCATGCAGCCCAGGAGACTCATCATGTGAGGCGAAATTTGGAGAAATGACTTTTTTACTACCAAGTTGGGAGACGCACAAGAGTTGATATCCACATTTCGTGGTCCAACACAATTTGCTACGGCATGTATTTTTGATAATCACCAAGAAACAGAACTGTGATAACCAGCGGGTTTAAGGAAATTCCATGGGCAAACCCCAATGACTTCGTGCCAGTTGTAACCCCGCTGTTAGTGGTTGGAGACATAACCCCGGAAAAGTTGCCGATAACAATGAGCGAACAGGGTGGGAGCGTTGCCCTGATATCTGATGAAGGGGGAACCCTAAAGAATTTCGCAGGCAGATTCAACGACGGGAATTCTAACCTTGACGTTGTGAATCAGGGATTCAGCGGCGGTCAAGTCCGG
>JBDNFV010000243.1:0-3227 GCA_041689635.1 Candidatus Nanopelagicales bacterium
CTATCCACAGGTGGTAAACAGCCGGGGAAATTGAGACATGTTAAGTTCATTTTGTTACTTATCAACAACTTTATCCACAGGCTTCGTCCACAGTTGTGGATAATGTGGGGATGGAGGATAGTCCTGAGATGTAAGTGACTGGTGATTACATCGGGCGAGGTTGAGATTTGATCCGGCTGGTGAGGTCGGTGACCTGGTTATACAAACTGCGTTTCTCGGCCATAAGTTCTCGAATCTTACGGTCGGCGTGCATAACGGTTGTGTGGTCGCGACCACCGAATGCCTGCCCGATTTTCGGCAGAGATAAATCAGTAAGTTCCCGGCATAAATACATTGAGATTTGTCGTGCGGTCACCAAAGTTCGACTACGACTCGCACCACAGAGTTCCTCAATACTGACCCCAAAATAGGAGGCACAGGCCCCCATTATTTGAGCGGCGGTAATTTCAGGGCCAACGTCGGATGGAAGTAAGTCTTTGAGGACGGCTTCAGTGATCGCAAGATCAACGGGCTGCTGATTCAAAGAAGCGAACGCGGTCACCCGGATGAGGGCTCCCTCAAGCTCACGAATATTGGTGGAGATTTTTGAAGCAATATATTCAAGAACTTCAGGCGGTGCAATCAGTCGTTGTTGGGTGCTCTTTTTACGCAGGATGGCGATCCGGGTTTCCAGGTCGGGTGGTTGAACGTCGGTGATTAAACCCCACTCAAAACGAGAACGCATTCTGTCTTCAAAGTCAGGAAGTTGTTTGGGTGGTAAATCACTGGTGATTACAATCTGTTTATTCGCATTATGTAAAGTGTTAAAAGTATGGAAAAACTCTTCCTGTGTCTGTACTTTTCCGCTAAGAAACTGAATGTCGTCAACGAGTAGAACGTCAATATCTCGGTAGCGGCGCTGGAAGTTAGCGGCTTTATCGTCACGGATACTGTTGATGAATTCATTGGTGAATTCTTCCGAACTGATATATCGAACGTGTGTTCCTTTATATAAAGTCTTGGTGTAGTGACCGATTGCGTGAAGTAAGTGAGTCTTACCTAACCCGGAGCCGCCATAGATAAAAAGTGGGTTATACGCCCGGGCCGGTTGTTCTGCCACGGCGACCGCTGCCGCGTGGGCGAACCTATTACTGGTACCAATAACAAAAGTGTCAAAGGTGTACTTGCTGTTGAGTCGGCCGAATTCCTCTTTGTTACTCGGTGACCCCATCCCCGGTCGATCAACATTTCCCATTCGAATATTTCCTCGACCGACCTCAAATACGGGCTCTGCATCGGCATAGGTTGAGTCAGCAGCTTCATCGGTGAGGTCGGCATCAAGGGTTGGTGCGATAGATGGATCGACCGTGACCGCTAAGCGAATATCCCGACCAACGATCTGACTCAGGGCACTGCTCACCAGTGGGCGTAGCCGGGTCTCCAGGACATCTTTGGTGAACTCATTGGGTGCCGCAATCAAAACCGTGTCCTCCACCAAACCTAATGGTCGGGTCAGTGAGACAAAGGCTTTCTGCTGGGGGCTCAAAGTGCCATCGGAAAGGGAATTCAACGCCGCATTCCACATCGCGGTTAGTTCGTTATCCCCAGCCATTATTACTCAACATCCTTATGTTTCCAGATTTTGTCCACACGCTTATCCACAGGTGTGGATGACAAAGTGAACCCTATAACAATTCGCTGGCTTTTGACAAGTAAATGCGTGTCGTGGGCACCGTCGAGGAAGGTCGGTGGTAGGGGATAACGAATTAACCCGGGGGTAGCTGGGGGTTGGGTGTGACCAATGGTGCGGGATAGCGTAATCTACGGAGGCTCATCACTGTGGTACCGCAGTTACAGCTTGACCTCGAGGAGAATTATGAAGCGCACCTTCCAGCCCAACACCCGCCGCCGGGCAAAGACCCACGGTTTTCGGCTGCGGATGAGCACTCGCGCCGGCCGCAGCATTCTTGCTGCTCGCCGTGGCAAGGGTCGCACCCGCCTTTCGGCTTAATGTTTCTACGCCCAAGATGTGGGCGGTGAGGTAAGGGTTCATGTTGGCAGCCCAGCATCGGATGCGAAGTTCTCGTGACTTTAATGTGGTGCGCCGTCGTGGCAAAAAAGTAGTCATTCCTGGGGCGATCATTCACATTCATCCGGGAATGTACGGGGATTCCCCCACCCGGGTCGGTCTCACCGTTGGCAAAGACTGCGGTAATTCGGTGAAACGCCACCGGGTGAGTCGTCTCCTCCGCGCTGCGCTAAGACCCATCGTGAACGAGTTACCCGTCGGTACCGGATTGGTTATCAAGGCCCTGCCAGAAATTCATAGCATCTCACTAGATTCGGATTTGATTACCAGCTCACTGTTATCGCGGGTGCACCGGTGACCAGGTTAAGAACCGCTGGTAACGCAACCCTGTGGGCGTGGGATCACAGTGTTGGTTGGCTGCTCCAGTTTCTTTTCACATTCCTGATCCGGGGTTACCAAATGCTGATTTCACCACTGTTGCCTCCGAGTTGTCGCTTCCATCCGAGTTGCTCCGCCTACGCTTTAGGGAGCATCCGTATCCACGGATCTGCCAAGGGCTTAGCCTTAGCCACGGTTCGCCTACTACGGTGCAATCCTTGGAATGACGGTGGCTTGAATCCAGTACCCGAAAAAGGTCGCTGGTTATCGGATATTTATCCGGATGGTCGCCGTCGAATTAGCTCGGACGGAGAACATGTTCATTCTTGATTGGCTGCAGACTGGGGTCAGCTGGATCCTGGTTCAGTTCCACCAGTTGTTGAGCAATGTCCTGGATCCTAACAGTGGCTGGACGTGGGCCTTCTCTATTGTCGGCTTGGTTATTGTCATTCGAATATTGTTGATTCCGCTTTTTGTTAAGCAGATCAAGGCGCAGCGAAATCTGCAGATTATCCAGCCACAGATGAAAGAAATTCAAAAAAAGTACGCTGGGGACAAAGAACGACAGTCCCAAGAAATGATGAAGCTTTACAAGGAAACAGGCACGAACCCCCTGGCATCGTGTCTACCAATCCTGCTGCAGGCACCAATCTTCTTTGCGCTTTTCACCGTGTTGCAGGGGATTGCAATGCTGAACCCTGAAGGCGTATTCAAATGGGAACAATATGCACCATTACTACAGAACGCCCATGATGCATCCATCTTTGGTGTTCCCTTGTACGCAACGTTTCTTAATGCGAGTGAAGTCGCAGCCGATGGTTTTAGTCCGAACGCAACCATA
>JBDNFV010000244.1:0-2375 GCA_041689635.1 Candidatus Nanopelagicales bacterium
ACGAAGAAGAGCTAGAAGCGGTCATCGCCCACGAGCTATCCCATGTTGCCCACCGCGATGTCACCGTCATGACGATCGCTTCGTTCACGTCCATCTTGGCGGGGTTCATCACTCGTAGTGCCATGTGGGGATCAATGGTGCGTGATCGCCGAGATCAAAACACCGCAGTTGTGTTCATGGCGGTTATGGCAGTCAGTGCCATTGTGTACTTTGTTTCGTTTTTACTCATTCGCGCGCTTTCACGCTACCGCGAACTGGGTGCGGACAGGGGAGCGGCGCTGCTCACGGGCAAGCCCAGTGCGCTAGCCAGTGCCCTTGTCAAAATCAGTGGCGGTATGAACGCAATACCCGACAAGGACCTCAGGTCAATGGAACCGGTCAGCGCTATTGCGTTTGCACCCGCGTTTAAAGGCGGGAAGGGAATGGGAATGGAAGCAATCTTTGCAACCCACCCATCGTTGGAAAAACGGCTTGAACAACTCGCCAAAATTTCGGCCCAACTCGGTGAGCGCTAAGCGGTGGGTTTTCTCGACGTACTCCGTGGGCGTAAGGAGCCTGCACGACCCAACCTTGATGCGCTATTTGCCCTGCCGTCTGCAGCAATCACCCTCGAAGTTGACCTGGGCTTAATTCCAACAGGGTCAGGTTCAGTTTGTTTTAGAGCACCAGAAGGTAAAGCGTTTGCGGACCTAGAGGCGGAGGTTCGTGATTTACTCGATGCCGATGGCGGACCCAAAGTCGAGGCCAGTGCAGACGAATTTGGATTTGACTGGTTCACGATCCACACCGAACCAATCGATCTTTCAACCGCCGTGACGGATATTCACGCGGTCAATACATCGCTCGTTCAAGCTGGCTTCGGTCCGCAATTGCTCTGTTCACTATTTCCGTTTGCGGACAAAGACGGAAATACGGGGGCCCTCGTCTACCTGTACAAGCGCGGAAGTTTTTACCCCTTTGTTCCGAAACCGAATACACCCGATAAATCTCGCAACAATATCTTGGAACTTCAGATCCGGGATAAATTAGTTGGGGAGCTCCCCGTTGAGTTAGACACCACCCGCTGGTTCGCGCTGTGGGATGCGCCCGGAATTACCAGCCCTTAACTCACGGTCACAGCAGACGTCTATCGCGATTAACGCGGCGAGTAAAAGGCCCTAAAGACGAATATTCGGATATATCGGACTAATTTGGGCATTCAGCGTGCGATTTAGCAAAAAAAGAGAACAATTTGTACCGATCAAGTACTGATCATTCATGTATGTTGCTCGTTACAAGGTCTGACACCGCGTCAGCCATTTGAAGGAGGATCCTGTGCCTGGAGTTCTCGAACTCTCGTTCGGCCAATACTCGACCGTGTATAACAGTATTTCGTTTGCACTTGCTTCAATGCTAGCTACTTTTATCTTTTTGTTAGTGGTCATGCCTCGCGTACTGCCTCGTTACCGGCAGGCGCTTGCAGTTTCCGCAATGGTCTGTTTGATCGCGGCCTACCACTACTGGAGGATCTTCGATTCCTTTACAGATGCTTACGTAGCCACAGGCGCTGGTGACGCATCGGTGGCTGGAGTTGAGCAAACCTATGTACTCGTCAACGGTGCCGGGTTCAACGAGGGCTACCGTTACATTGACTGGTTGCTTACCGTTCCGCTTCTTCTGTTCGAAGTAATCGCGGTACTGGCGCTCTCTCGTATGGTGCGTCGCAGCTTGATGATGAAGCTGATCCCCGCAGCATTCTTCATGATCGCTCTGGGTTACCCGGGCGAGATCTCCACCGACAACATGACCCGTGGTATTTGGGGCGCGCTGTCGTCAATTCCATTTGCATACATCCTGTACGTACTTTGGGTGGAATTGGGCAAGTCCATGTCGACGCAACCAGAGCAAGTCCGAAAGGACCTCAACGGACTGCGTTTGCTGCTGCTTGCAACATGGGGTGTCTACCCAATCGCATTCCTGTTGCCACAGCTGGGAATCGACGGTGCGGACTCGTTCGTTTGGCGCAACGTCGGTTACTCGATTGCCGACGTTCTAGCCAAGTGCCTCTTCGGTTTGCTGATCTACAAGATCGCTCGCGAGAAGAGCTTTGCCGACGACGAATCATTTGCAACTCAGGAAATCAAGGAAGCACCTTCCTCAGCAGGCAAGGTCGCATCCTAGCTCCACAGTAATTCACAAGAACGTTGACAAGAACGTTCATAACAAGGTGGCCGCGAGAAGGAGTTACTTCTCGTGGCCACCTTTTGTTAGTTTGGGGCGTACCCTCTAAATATGACCGAACAGCAGCCGTACACGGTGATTAAAAAAACAGGTGATCTCGAGATCCGGGACTACCCGGCAAGTGTGCACGCCCAAGTAACTCTTTCTGGCGGTGC
>JBDNFV010000245.1:0-1838 GCA_041689635.1 Candidatus Nanopelagicales bacterium
AATTCCAACTCCGGTTCATTGAGCCAATTTTTGAGTGCGTTGAGCAAGTCCACCAGATTCGTGAGTTCCGAAGTAAGTGGGGGCGTTTCGTTGGTGATTCTGCTGGTGAGTTCCGCTTGGAAGATTGAGCGTACTTGCCGGGCGAGTGCCCATCGGATCAGATCACAGGGCAGATCACCCTTGCCGGGCCGAGGCAGCCGCGGAATATCGGGCTGTTTCTGTGCCGCAGGTCCGAACGCGCTCGCAGCCTTGCTGACCGAACTCGTTTGGGCCCCGGCATTGAGCAGAATCTCACCGATGACTAGGGCTTCAGGGAGGGCCGCGTCGCTCCGCAGTTCAATTTCGATCTCCCGGAAGGTGTCGATAATTTTATCGCCTTGGGACAGGGTCACCAGGTCGTCAACCAACTCAATCGACGCACCGCGCGCGTCAGAAAGTAGTCGGGGTTTGCGCTGGGTCTCGACTCGCGCAACCGGCACAACCTCAGCGCCTTGCAGGATTGTCGAGAGCAACTCAAGGAACTCAACCGGCGGGGTTGCACTTGACGCGTCGCGGTGCAGTTCGGTTCGTACGCTGGCACCGGTGTCCGTCTCTGAACTTGAAACAGGGATTTTCAGGTGCCAACCGTCATCCCCGCCCCCAGATCGGATTCGCATGGTGATCCCCCAACGCAGCAGGGTGGCATTCGTCGTGTCCCAGTAGGTCGCATCCATATTTCGAACCGATTCGCTAGCCCACGAGCCCAGTGAATGCGGGAAACTCGGCAACTCCACGTTTTGTGGTAGTCGGAATTTGAATTCCGTCTCGACGTGAACGGCCGCGACATTCATCGTTTTAACCTACCAAGAAGTTGACTAGGAAACTTCACCCGTCAACACCCCCGACTCGAGGGCGCTTGAGCGCTTACTTTTGATGGCGATGAGGAGTTCTTGAATGTCGGTGAGGCGCTCCCCTGCATCGTTGAACAACCGTCTGACCCAACTTCCATCGGTTCGCAAATCCCAAGCGGCGGTGCCCGGGGCAAAGCCCAAGTTGAGTAGGTCTTCAATCTCAGTGATTTGCTCGGGATCAAGAATGCTGACCAAAGTCTCCACCCGACGATCAAGATTGCGGTGCATGAGATCGGCCGAACCGATCCACACGGATGGATTTCCACCATTGGTGAAAGTGAAAACCCGGCTATGTTCAAGGAAACGCCCCATCACGCTGACGACTCGAATGGTGTCACTCAGGCCGGGAACACCGGGACGCAATGCGCAAATACCACGGACCCAGATATCAATGGGAACCCCGGCCATGGAGGCCCGGTAGAGCGCGTCAATGATCGCTTCGTCAACGAGTGAGTTGCATTTGAAACGAATCCCGGAGGGACGGTCTTCACGTCGGTGGGTAATTTCCCGATCAATCCGAGCGATCAACCCGGTACGCACCGAATGTGGGGCAACGAGAAGCCGATTGTAATTGGTGTTCAGTGAGTAACCCGAGAGAACGTTGAACAGGTTCGATACGTCCTCACCCACTTGGGGATTGCTCGTGAGTAAGCCGAAGTCTTCGTAGAGGCGGGCAGTTTTAGGGTGGTAGTTGCCGGTGCCGATGTGACAGTAGCGACGAAGTTGATCACCGTCATTACGCACCACCATGGACAACTTACAGTGGGTTTTCAACCCCACCAGACCGTAAACAACGTGCACTCCGGCTTGTTCAAGTTTGCGCGCCCAGTCGATGTTGTTTTGTTCGTCAAAGCGTGCCTTGATTTCAACGATTGCGAGAACTTGCTTTCCCTCCTCGGCAGCAAGAATGAGCGCGTCAACAATCGGCGAATCACCCGATGTTCGGTA
>JBDNFV010000246.1:0-5180 GCA_041689635.1 Candidatus Nanopelagicales bacterium
GAGAAAGACACGGGATCGAAATCCGCGGGAGTTAGTCCGAGCCGGCTGGCATATTTCACCGCCTGCGCGATTGGTTCGCGCGGGAGAGTAGCTTCAAAAAGGCGCACCGGTCTGAGCTCGCGGACCGCCCGAGCGACGTTGTGTACCTGAACGTGGTCGGGGTGGCCGTAACCACCGGCTGGGTCGTATCCCACGAGGGTGTCCACGTCGAGCTCGTTCATCAGCGCCGATAGCCGATGAGCGACGACGGCCGGGTCTACCCCGGCGAAACCGCCGCCGGCAATGTGTTCACCGTGTAGACCTGAATCCGGGTAACCCAGTTCGGTGACGCTGCTCACCCCCAAAATCTTGGCGGACCGGGTGAGTTCCTGTGAGCGGTGGGAAGTGAGATTTTGGGCGTACCTCCCCGAGGCCAATCCGGCTGATCCATCGGTTGCCACGACCAGATGCACCCGGTGCCCCTGCGCGTGGGCTTTGGCCATGGTGCCAGCGGTGAGGAGGGCCTCGTCATCGGGGTGGGCGTGTAGGAAGAGCAGGTTGCGCATAGTGGGCCCATTGTGGCGTACGGTCATCCCCGTGCGGATCACCCATATCAGCGACTGCTTTGCGCCCAGAACCGGAGGAATCGAAACCCAAGTTCTGGGGCTGGCGCGTGCACAACACGCGGTGGGTGACCAGGTTCGGGTGATTACCGGCACGGCCGGCCCGCAATTTTTAGAATTTCCGGTGGATAGATTGAGTTTCCCGACCCCTTTTGAGTTACCCGTTCACCCGCGGACACACCGTGGAGTGACCAGGCTGCTCACGGCGAACAGGCCGGAATTAGTTCACGTGCACGCGGGAGTGCTTGCACCATTTGCGTGGAGCGCGACTCGCGCAGCCTACGACCTCGGTCTGCCCATCCTGGTCACAATCCACAGCATCTGGGGTCAGATCGCCCGCCCGACATTTGGAGTGAGTGGATCGTGGCTGAAATGGAACAGGGTTGCGATGAGCGCGGTGAGCGAAGTCGCCGCACAGCAACTGCGCGAATCCCTCGGAGTACACGTTGACGTTGTTCCCAATGGGATCAACCTCGATCAATGGGTACGATCAGGTGATGTGAATTGGCAAACCACCCCATTGCACTTGGTGAGTGTTTTGCGAATAGCCCCACGCAAGAGAACTGGTGCACTGCTTCGCATTATGGAGCAATTACAACTTCAGGGAGTGGATGCGCAACTGGAGATCGTTGGTGACGGTCCGGAAAGAGCATTATGGGAAAGACGAGCGCACAAGAAAAGTCTGCAAGTGAACTTCCTCGGTCGATTAGGCCCCGCTGAACTTAAATTGGTGCTGCAGCGCTCACAAATATTTATTCAACCGTCGGTCAAAGAATCCTTTGGGATCGCGGCGCTGGAGGCCAGAGCACATGGTTTGGCTGTTGTAGCCCGAAAAAATACGGGTACCCAAACTTTTATCCAGGACACAATTGACGGTCGGATTTGTGATTCAGATGAAGCCATGGCCACTGCGATCGCCGAATGGGATTGTGATCGAAACACACTGCGCACAATCCTGGAACACAATGCCAGTGTTGCCCCACGCTTTTCATGGACGGATATTGATCAGCGGGTTCGTGCGGCGTATCAACGGGCAATTGCATTGGCCCAATAGAGTAGAGCGGTGAGTTTATTGGCTGAAATAGCGTTCGTTAAAGGTCACGGAACATCCAATGATTTTATTTTGTACAACAACGAAAATTCCACCTCTAACATATCGATAGATCACGTTGTAGCGTTATGTAACCGCCGTTCCGGGTTGGGCGCCGACGGAACAATTGGAGCGGTTCGAACCAAGAACATTGAGCTCGCCGGTATTGATCACGGCGATGCAACGTGGTTCATGGATCATCACAACGCCGATGGAAGTCGCGCCGAAATGTGCGGAAATGGCGCTCGAGTGTTTGCTCGCTACCTGGTGGCGAACGGTCTTGAGACGGAAAAGGAATTTACGATTTCAACGCGTGGGGGAGTGCGGAGAGTTCACCTTCACCCAGATTTCAGCGTGTCGGTTGAGATGGGGCCCGCGCGAGAACCCGCGCCAGCATTGACGCCAAAGATTCGCCTGGCATCGGGTGAAGCCCTACTCTCAGTTGGGGTGTTTTTCCCCAATCCACATGCGGTGTGCTGGGTGGATGAAACCGCACTGCCTCGGCTAAATTTACAAGAAAAGCCAATTATTGAACCCGGTGACACATTTCCTGAAGGAGTCAACGTCGAGTTCGCTGCCATAACCGGACCGGGCGAGGTGAGCATGCGGGTCTTTGAGCGCGGCGTTGGTGAAACACAATCGTGTGGGACCGGTGCTTGCGCTGTGGCGTGGGCAGCGCGTCGCAGCGACGCGCTGTACCAGGATCTCGCTACCTGGAAGGTCTGGGTTCCCGGGGGGGAACTTCTCGTGAGCGAAGACGCACACAGCGGGGTCTTCACTTTGCGCGGTCCCGCCGAACTCGTCGCTCGCGGTCGAGTCCTGATCTAATTCGCAGCGTTGGCGATTGCGGCAACGTGGTCGGCGCGTGAGCCGCAGCAAGCCCCAATGACATCCACACCCATTGCATAGGCGTCAACGGCGAAGGAGCCCATTTCTTCCGGGGTGCCGTTGTACTGGAAGGTGTCGCCGACGAGAACTGGTAGGCCGGCATTAGATTGCAGGATTAATCGCGTGCCGGAAGGTTTTGCGTCGACCATGGCTTGGGCAATTACTTGAATTTCATTTATTCCGCGACCACAATTTGCACCGACAACATCTGCACCGTAATTGGCGAGGGCAACAACCGCTACCTCTGGTTTAACGCCCATCATGGTTCGCAGGTTGGTGTCAAAACTCATCGTTGCGAATACGGGTAGATCAGGGGCGATTAATTTTACGCCCTTAATCGCAGATTCGATCTCGCTGAGATCGCTCATCGTTTCAATAATGAATCCGTCGACACCGCCAGCGAGAAGCGCACTTGCCTGCTCGGCGAAGAGATCCTGTGCACTCTGCGGGGTCAACGTTCCCATGGGTTCCATCAGGTCACCCGATGGACCGATATTGCCAAGTACATAGACATTCTCGAACTCGTCGGCAACGCTACGTGCGAGTATGGCAGCGGCGGTATTTAGTTCCACCAGGCGATCCTCGAGACCGTGCATGACCAATCGTGGCCGGGTACCACCGAAAGTGTTGGTGGTCAGTACCTGAGCTCCGGCCTGCGCGTAACTTCGAAGAATTGTGGCTACCTCGTCGGCCCGGTCAATATTCCATAGTTCGGGTGCGCCACCGTCATCGAGTCCAGCATCCTGCAAACTCGTGCCCATTGCCCCGTCACCCACACGAATGAATCCGGCATCGAGTGCTTCTTGCAGACTGAGTGTGTTCACTGGCACGGTATTCTCCTTGAGTTAATGAAGCGTTCACGGCTGTACAGCGAACGGAAAACTCAAGTAGGCCAATCGGGCTAGTTCTGCGGCGCCCCATATGAATCAAGGAGTACTGCGATCGCCTCTGGAGTCCACGTGGTTTCCAGTTCGGCCGCTAAGGCCTCAGCGGCGGTCG
Source organism: Candidatus Nanopelagicales bacterium (assembly GCA_041689635.1). GTDB lineage: Bacteria > Actinomycetota > Actinomycetes > S36-B12 > S36-B12 > UBA4592. The sequence goes on from JBDNFV010000246.1 coordinate 3,580, forward strand.
TAGGTGATCCTGTCACAGTTAGCCAGGAATCACGAACCCATCCGTTCATGTATGAGTCCGCGTCGTCGTCCCCGAGTCGCATGGCGGCTTCATCGATTGCTTCTTGGAAGCGCTGGGGGAGTGAAATCTTGACTTGATCGTCACCGTCCTTGGCCACAATCATCGAGGGGATGTCCCGCCATTTCGTTACCTGAATCTGCGTCATGCTCGTCTCCTTAGGTGCTTATTGGATACATTGGGGTTCACCGTGTGACAACGTCAGGCCACGGAGTTCAAGTTTAGGTTCTCCAACGTGATCTCGCCCGTAACCACAAGATCATCGACACAGGAAAACACCATTAAAAAAGTCCAACCACCGCGCCATTGACAACGTTGATTCGCTCACTTGAAGGAACCTTCGGTAGCCCCGGCATGGTCATCACATCCCCGCAGACCATCACAATGAATTCGGCACCTGCTGCCAGACGCACCTCGCGAATATTGATGCTGTGATTTGTGGGAGCACCGCGCAAAGCGGGATCAATGGAGAACGAATACTGGGTCTTGGCCACACACACGGGGAAATGACCGTAACCGGCGGCTTCAAGTTCTTTGATCTGAGTTCGAATTTTCTTGTCCGCGGTCACATCAGCAGCCCCATAAACTCTGCGCGCAATGGACTCAATTTTGCCGAAGAGTGGCACATCGTCTTCATAGACGAATGTCATATGCGAAGGTCTTGCACAGGCAGCAACAACCATCTGGGCAAGGTCGGCAGCACCTGCTCCCCCGCGAGCCCAGTGATCAGAAAGGACAACGTGCGCGCCGAGTGACTCAACTCGATCTTTGATACATTGGATTTCGGCATCAGTATCGGTTGTGAATTTATTTATCGAGACGATTGCAGGCAGGCCATAAACGTCGGTCACATTACTGATATGTCGTTCAAGATTAACCAGACCTGCAGAAAGTGCCTCCAGATTTTCGGCGGTTCCAGTATCCATGCCACCGTGATATTTCAGGGCCCGCACGGTGGCAACGATGACAACAACGGATGGGCGTAGCCCAGATTTACGGCATTTAATGTCGATAAATTTCTCAGCACCAAGGTCAGCGCCGAATCCAGCTTCGGTGACGACATAGTCGGCCAGCTTCATCGCAGCTGTTGTGGCAATCACGCTGTTACACCCGTGGGCAATATTGGCGAATGGTCCACCGTGCACAAAAGCTGGTGTGTTTTCCAGGGTCTGGACAAGATTCGGTGCTAGGGCATCTTTAAGTAGGACGGTCATAGCGCCCTCGGCATTGAGGTCACGGGCGGTGACCGGGCGACGATCTCGGGTATAGCCGATCACGATATTGCCCAGACGCTGTTTTAAGTCTTCCAGATCGGTTGCCAGACAGAAGATGGCCATTACTTCTGAGGCGACGACAATGTCGAATCCGTCCGAGCGAGGGAAACCATTGCCCGGTCCGCCTAGGGCAACCGTGATGTCGCGTAATGCTCGGTCATTCATATCAATAACCCGTTTCCAGGTGATCCGACGGACGTCAATATCAAGGGTATTTCCATGATGAATATGATTGTCGATCAAAGCTGCCAGCAGATTATTGGCCAAGCC
>JBDNFV010000247.1:0-3597 GCA_041689635.1 Candidatus Nanopelagicales bacterium
CGAGCGCTCAATAAAACCGAAGGGGTGGCCAGCACAATTCCAAGCCTTGGCATGTTGCCGCTTCTTGAACTGAACAAGAAAACGTTCGGGGCGGGCGGAAGTGTGACATCCGTTTTGGTTCAACCCACCACCTCGCCGCAAGACGAAGCGACCGCGACCGTGCTGGAGCGAATCAGAACAAATACCGCAGTCGAGATCGAGGCCAAAGATGGAACAAAAATATACGTGGGTGGGAGTCAAGCTGTTTCCACAGATTTCACCGACGCCCTGATCAAGGTGTTACCGCTGTTCCTCCTGCTTGTTGTCGGGCTCGGCTTCCTTGCTTTGATCCTGCTATTTCACTCAATCGTCATCCCGCTCACGGCTGCGTTAACAAGTTTGTTGAGTTTTGCCGGCGCCATGGGTGTAACCGTCGCAGTATTTCAATGGGGTGTCGCAGACTCCATACTCGGCGTTACAGGGACCGGCCCGATCCTTCCGTTCCTGCCGGTCATGGTGTTTGCAATTCTCTTTGGACTCTCCATGGACTACCAAGTATTTCTCGTCTCACGAATGAAAGAAGAGTGGGAGAAAACAGGGGATAACCGACTGGCGGTTCTCAATGGACTCGCCGGCAGTGGCAAGGTCGTTGTGATTGCAGCGTCAATCATGAGTGCTGTTTTCATCTCATTTGTCCCAACTCCTATTGATGCGATCAAGCTTTTCGGCGTTTCCCTCACGGCAGCCGTACTTATTGACGCATTCATTGTTCGCTTGGTTTTAGTACCCTCGCTGATGACCCTGTTAGGTAAGTCCAATTGGTGGCTACCGAAGTGGCTAGACAAAGTACTGCCCAAAATAACCTTGGAATAGTGAAACGAGCGCCAGGCTTCGGCGTGGCAACGCTATTGCGCGGGGTTTTTGCTCTATAAATGAGGAAGTCCCCTCGAAGTATGAGTTCGAGGGGACTTCCATTTAGTTGGCGCTTTCACTGCCTAGTTTCCCAGGGCCTTCGCGTACCTTGCTGTTCCGTGATGCTCGATCAGTGTTGCCACTTCACCAGTTGTTCTGCCAACTTCAGATCTTTCTCCCCAACTGATGCCACCAGCATGTGGTGCCTCCGGACCCACCCCGGACGAGTTGTTGAATACGGACCTGACCTTCGCCTTGCGGCTAGTGACCTATGTCTACACCTAATGCAAGCGGGCGCGCAAGCACTTTTTACAAATCTTTTATGTATTTTTCCGCAGAAATGACTCATCCGTAACATGGGTAACACCAGTATTGTTTCTTCACTTGAGAATTGACCGTCAACGGTGACGACGAGACCCGAATGACGGATTCATCTTGGCATCATTTCCCGGGAACAGGCGCTATATTTCGATCGGGATCACCCTGTTGCGCAGTATGCACCGGACCCCACTTGCTTAACCTGACTGCACAGAAAGGTTGACCATGTCCCACGGCCCGGTACCGGCGCTAGCGCAACCAGATTCAGGGCACCTCGAGCGTTATCACACCGGACGAGTGGTGCGATTTGCCGCGGTCGCCGCAATCGGCGGATTTCTCTTTGGTTTTGATTCTGCTGTAATCAATGGCGCGTCCTCGGCAATTAAGACCACCTTTGGGCTCAATAACTTCTGGCTCGGTTTTGTTGTCGCAATCGCTCTTGTTGGTTCGGCAATCGGTGCTTGGTTCTCCGGATCCCTTGCCACCAGATTCGGTCGCAAGCCCGTGATGCTAGTGGCAGCGAGTCTGTTTCTTATCGCTGCGATTGGGCAGGCATTTCCTTTCTCCATCGTCGACCTCTGTTTCTGGCGGTTTATCGGTGGCGCCGGTATTGGGATGGCATCCGTGATGGCGCCGATGTATATCGCCGAAATTGCGCCGTCTCACTTGCGCGGTCGATTGGGATCCCTGCAGCAGTTTGCGATTGTTATCGGTATTTTTACGACCGGTCTCACTAATTATCTGATCCTGCAGTCCGCTGGGGGTGATTCCCGCAATGAGTGGATCTGGGGATTACCAGCGTGGCGCTGGATGTTTTTATCCATGGTGGCACCGGCCATCATCTACTTTGTGCTGGCAATGAGGTTGCCAGAATCACCGCGCTACCTCGTTGAGGTTGGCAAGGTTAAAGAGGCAGCTGGAGTACTTCAGCGTATTTATCTAGATGATGTTGCACCCAAGATTGCCGACATCGCGCGCAGTATTGGTGGTGAGCACCGCTCGCGGTTTCGTGATCTGCGTGGCGGTCGTTTTGGACTCATGCCCATTGTGTGGATCGGAATCATCCTGGCTGCATTGCAACAATTTATGGGGATAAATGCCGTTTTCTACTACTCAAACACGATTTGGGAATCGGTCGGTTTTTCACCGGACCAGGCCTTCCAAACCTCGCTCATCACCACCGGGATTAATGTGTTGTTCACCATCGTGGCGATCGCTCTGGTGGACAAAGTTGGACGTAAACCCCTTTTGATCGTTGGCTCCTGCGGCATGGTTGTCACCTTGGCCTCGTTGACCTACATCTTCGGTACTGCCCCCATTAATGCCGCCGGCAACCCGGTGCTGGCAAACGGTCCTGACATTGCGGCCGTCATCGCCTTCAATGCCTATGTGGCATTTTTTGCCGCCACGTGGGGACCTATCGTGTGGGTGCTCCTCGGTGAGATGTTTCCCAATCGGATCCGCGCAACAGCACTCGCGGTTGCAGCAACTGGCCAGTGGATCGCGAACTTTGTGGTCACCACAACATTCCCCAGCCTTTCGGCAATCTCACTCGGGCTGGCATACAGCATCTTTACCCTCTTCACGATTGCGTCAATCCCATTTGTGCTGCGCAAAATCAATGAGACCAAGGGGGTGGAGTTGGAAGATATGCCAGGACTGCCGGAAAAATAGAGCGCACCGGCGATCTAGCCCTGCCCGTGCTTGATCCATACGTTGTTGGCCATGACATGCGGAAGACCCCTCGAAGTATGAGTCCGAGGGGTCTTCCATTTAGCTGGCGTTTTCACTGCCCAGTTTCCCAGGGCCTTCGCATATCTTGCTGCTTCGCGATGCTCGCTCCGTGTTGCCACTTCGCCAGTTGAACTTCCAACCTCAGATCATTCTTCCCAACCGATGCCACCAGCACGTGGTATCTCCGGCTCTACCCCGGACAAGTTGTTAAATACTGATCTGACCTTCGCCTTGCGGCTAGTGAGTTATTTCTACACCCAGTGCAAGAAGGCGCGCAAGCACTTTTCGCAAATCTTTTATTTATTTTTCTTAGAATTGATCTCACCAGCAACATCAATAACATCAGTGCTTTTACGTCACACCACTATCCAGCAAATTGCCATTGCTTAACCGCTTGGGTTCCACCCATCGCCAAGTCCGCGGTGATCGCGCCAACGGCCGGAACATATTTAAACCCTTGGCCCGAGCAGGGTGAGCACACGGTTAATGGCCCATGTCGATCAAGGATGAAGTTTTCATTGGGCTCATTGGTGTAAAGACAGGTGGTCGAGTTCGCGCTCGTTGGATCCAGCCCCGGTAACCACTCGGCGACGTACTGCACCGTTTCGAACTCACGTTGCATGTTGATCTCGAAACTTCGATTATCGAGATCGA
>JBDNFV010000248.1:0-1035 GCA_041689635.1 Candidatus Nanopelagicales bacterium
AGAAGAGCACCACCAATCGCAATACCGACGCCCTCACCGGAAAGCATGAATACTCCAATGACGATCAACGCGACGGCGGGCAGAACAATCAAAGCAACACTTGCACCAATGCGAATCCCGCCGGTGACCTGGGTTCCCCACTTTTCTTTCACGAGTTTGGCAGATGCTTTAATGGCCGCGATTGCATGTGAGTCATGGAACATGATGTACGGGGTCACAAAGAATGTGACAATCGACCACGCCGCAGCACCAATTGCTGCAAAGATGCTGCCGGCAATTCCAGCGGCGCCATTGTTATTGCCCCGCAACGCTGCAAAAACAGCGTTGACCGCAGCCCGAATGAGTGCCCAAGCAAAAAGTGGCACGAGTTTGCCAAATGCTTTGCCGAATCCGTAACCAACGGATGCGTCCTTGCCAGCGAGCTCAGCATCAGCCGCGCTCACCAATGCAGCACCCGAGAGCGTGAACGCGTAGTTCACAAACACCAGAGCAAGTGCGACGAGAATAAAACCGAAGAGTTGTGAGTCGTCCGCGAACAGCACCGCAGCAGGAACTCCGAACACCGCGGCCGGTATCAATGCTAAGACCAGGCCCAGAACAGGAAACCATAGAAAATATTTATTCTGTCGAAGAAGTGACCAACACTTTTTACTTAACGTACGGCCTTCGGCCCATTTACCCATAGGAAAAACCTATCGACTGACGCTGGCAAAAGCGATCATCATTGAGTCGGCAGCAAATCAAATGTGTAGTTAATCGCTGTTGCCAGCTCATACTCCTGTTTGGTTGTGCGAAAACCCAATAAACGTCGGATTCGATCCCGACCCTTGGAGGCGCTGCAGGTGCCGTTTATACGCTACTTTCCATGGATAACGAGAATAACAACAAAACAGATAAATTCCAATTATTGTAAGGAAATAACCGTTCGCGGAGGTGCTAGGTCCTGCCGGGTGTCTGCCCGGACTGTGTCAAGGGTGGTTGAGTCGCGATCCACTCAACGTTCAGGTTAATTTGCTCTCAATGTCGTCGTGTAAA
>JBDNFV010000249.1:0-10287 GCA_041689635.1 Candidatus Nanopelagicales bacterium
AATGCTGCCACTGAAATTGATCGAGTTATTCGCACCATGCGATCCACCCAACGACCCGGGTATATAGAGGTGCCGCGTGACGCTGTGATGTGGGACATCGATGACTCGGATGACAACATTGACCCACGTTTGCCACCTGTTGATTTGGCGGCACAACGCGAAGCGATTATGGCGGTGCTCAATCAACTGAGAAGCCACGACTCTGCCGCCATTCACGCCGGCGCGATGATCCAACGGCGAAACTTGGGTTCATCGCTCTACGATCTGGCCACCTCCCTTGGTATTCCCGTTGCGACCAGTTCACTAGCGCGCGGCACCTTCCCGGAGCGTCACGAATTGGGACTCGGTGTTTACCTGGGCGCGCTCAGCCCAGAACATGTTGTTCAGCGAGTTGAAGGTGCTGACGTCTTACTCAGCCTTGGTGTTCTCCAAACCGATCTCACCTTGGGAGTCTTCACCGCCAAAATTGATCACCACCGATTAATTCTGGCGACCGATAACGACGTTACCGTTGGCTACAGCACCTTCAAGGACGTGCCACTGTGGTCGTTCTTGCCGGCGCTCGTTGAAGCTGCTCGCCTTGATGCTCAACATGCCGAATCCATCAACATTTCGCACGAACCAATTCCCGCACACCCGACGTTCGAGCCTGTCGAAACGAACAACACGGTCGAACGAACCGTTGCCGCCCTTGAGTCACATCTTGACTCGCGGCATAGCCTGCTTCTTGATCCAGGTGAGGCGCTTTTCTCCGCCGTCGACATGCGGGTTCCGACCTACGCGCATGCCAGCGCTTACTACGCAACCATGGGGTACGCGGTTCCTGCGGCGCTCGGTGTTGGTACCGCTGATCCGCAGCGTCGCCCGGTGGTAGTAGTGGGCGACGGCGCTTTTTCCATGACCGGGCTGGATGTTGCCTCCTGCGCTTTCCACAACGTCAATGCGATCTTCGTCGTTTTAGATAACGGCGGCTATGGAACCCAGAGACCAATTATCGATGGCCCTTTCAATGACATTCCTTCCCTTGCCGTGGAGCACTTGCCCAGTGTCATCGGATGCGGGCGTGGCTGGAAAGTCGACACCGAAGTAGAACTCGATGGCGCACTGCGAGATGCAATCGCTAGCAATGAAGTTTGCCTGATTCGCGTGATACTTGCCACAGATGCGCGCAGTCCCGCCCTCACGCGCCTCGGCGCTGCACTCGCCGCGAAGGCCTAAATAACTATTTCGCACCAGGAATGAACCGGTCTCCTCGAATTCATTAAGTGCGCTGATTTTAGTGGCGATGAAAACTGGGATATTCGGGTAAGTCCGTTGGCGGCAAGGTTGTCCCGCCGTCCGGTCCGGTGTCGCATTACCGGTTGGGAGTGCGACCGGGCGGAATTCGTTTTAAGTTGACATCATGGAAACCGCGAATGTCTCAAAGGTGCCGCGCTCATTAATTGTTGCCGTGCTGATCGGAGCTTTTATGCTCGCAGGAATCACGCCTGCTTCTGCCGCCCCGGTTTACCCGATCGGGTCGTCAATTCCCACGGCCATTGAACGCGATTATTCCGGTAGCGACCTCAAAGTCGCTAAGGCGTTCAGTTCCAACGCCAAGTACACAAAGCATCGAATTTCCTATGAAGCCGGTGGGTTCACGATCTCGGGGATCATGATTAAACCCCGTGGCAAAGGCCCCTTCCCCGTTGTCGTGCTGGCACACGGTTATATCGATCCCGCGACTTATTGGAGCGGGCAAGGATTCCGCCGAGAACAGGATTGGTTGGGTAGTAACGGTTACCTGGCGCTGCACGTTGACTACCGCAATCACGCCCGTTCGGACAAGGATCCAAAAAATGATGTATCCATGCGTCTGGGATATGCAGAAGATGTGATCGGCGCCGCACTCGCTGTCAAGGGTTCTCAGTTTTCGTACATCGATAAAAATAAAGTTGCACTCCTCGGCCGATCAATGGGCGGCGGCGTCGCATTCCAAGCACTCGTTGTGCAACCGGGTGTTTTTGACGCGGCGATCACCTACGCCTCGACGAGCACTTTGGCCGCGGACAATTTCAATAAGTGGCAACGCAATGATTACCCGATCGGGGACCAGATCCTGAAGGAATATGGCACACCCAAAGAAAACCCTGCCGTATGGCAAGACATGTCCAGTCGCTATTTCTTTTCCCGGATCTCCGAGCCGGTCCTGATGATTCACGGGACCGAAGACGAAAGCTGCGACATTTCCTGGGCGCGGGCAACCAATAACGCGTTGAAGCGAAGTGGGGTTGACGTGACCTACATTGAGTATCCCGGGGCACCGCATTACATGTTTGGCGAGTGGAATGACTCGATCAAGCACGTTGATCGGTTCCTGAAAAAGAACCTTCGCTAGGCACCTTCGTCAGGTTTTCAACCGTATCTGTGGGAACCTGTAGCCATGGGAAATTTCGAGCAGCAACAACAGGTATGGCGGCAACTCCTGAGCAGTAAGGCGAAATACATCTCACTGGGGACCCGCAAGCGGGATGGCTCAGTGGTGCGCACCCCTGTCTGGTTTGTTGCCGAGGGTACCGACGTAATTGTCACGACCGAGGGATCATCGGGAAAAGCCAAAAGAATGCGCAATTACCCGGAAATTGATCTGGCGGAGTGTGACATGCGCGGGCGGATTCGAGGGGAATTGGTTACTGCCGCAGCCGCGGTTCTACCCGCGAGTGCACATTCTGATCAAGAAAAACTCTTCGTGAAGAAATTCAAGCTGACGTACAAAATTATGAATATGCTCGGCAGACGAACTGCCCGCAATAATCCTGCGGATCCTGATGCTGGACAAATCTTTATCCGCATTAGCCGTGACGGGTTCACCGCAGGTGCCTGACCCGGTGAGACCACATCGGGGCTCGACGATTGCGATTGTGCAAGCACGAATGGGGTCAACTCGGTTGCCGGGAAAAGTTCTCGCAGATCTTTCCGGTGCACCAATGCTGCAACGACAACTCGAGCGAGTGAGCCGGGCAGGCACCCTGGATCACATCGTCGTTGCGACTTCTGTTGATGCAGCAGATGATCCCATCGCACTGCTGTGTGAGCAGCTGAGCGTTGACTGCTACCGAGGTGACCTCACAGATGTCTTGGGTCGCTTCGTTGGCGCCCTTGACGCGATTGCTGAACGTGGGATTTTTAATCCAGAGGTTGTCGTTCGCATTACCGCGGATTGCCCACTAACGTCACCCGTCGTGATCGACGCGGTTGTTAATGCATTTTTCGCGTCCACTGGTGATTTTGCGGATTGTGATTACGTGTCCAACACCTTGAGACCAACTTTCCCTGACGGAGTTGACGTTGAAGTGGTTCGGGCACATGCCCTGCGTGAAGTTGCGCGCACGAGCACCGATCTGCACGAGCGGGAGCACGTCACACTGGGAATTTACCGTCGGCCCGAGCAATTTGTGGTTCGCAATTTCAGTGGCGAGACTGATCTATCCGATCTGCGTTGGACGGTTGATTCACCCGAGGACTTGGAGTTTGTTCGTTGGGTTTACGCGGAACTTTTTGAGGCCAACCCCGAATTTGATCTCGCTGAGATCATTGAGTTGCTCGAGGTAAACATCGATAAGTCTCGAACCAATGCTCAATCGCATCGCAATGCCGCCCTCGATGGTCTTGATACCGGGGCGATGGAGCACCGCTGTTGATGCAGCCGCGTTGTCGCGTTTGATGTCGTCTGCTAAACTAGTTGAACGTTCAACAAAGGAGATGTGCATGCCCGCTGTAACCGCAGATACTTTGACGTTGCCTCGTTTTGAGATTCCCCTTGGAGCCAGGCCCCGCTCGGTTAAAAGGATCACGACGGCCCCGGTTGGACATGAGGGCGAAGGTTTCCCGGTTCGCCGCGCATTCGCCATGATTGAACACAGCGACCTTGATCCTTTCATTCACATGGATCAGATGGGTGAAGTTGAGTACGCGCCGGGTGAGCCCAAAGGTACGCCTTGGCACCCGCACCGAGGATTTGAAACCTTTACCTACTTAATCGATGGACAGTTCCTGCACCAAGATTCAAACGGTGGCGGTGGCATCATTGAATCCGGTGGCACCCAATATATGACCGCGGGTGATGGCATCCTGCACATTGAAACGCCACCGGCACATCTCGTTGAGTCAGGTGGACTTTTTCACGGAGTGCAGTTATGGATTAACCTGCCCACAGACAAGAAGCGAATCGCCCCGCAGTATCAAGATCTACAAGGAATTGACGCCTCAATGGTTACCAGCACTGACGGCGGCGCCATCGTCCGCGTACTTGCCGGTGATATTGGCAACTTCGCCGGTCCCGGGATTTCGCATACGCCACTTGCCATCACGCATGTGACCCTGGCTCCGGGCGCCGAGATTGAGATCCCATGGCGCCAGGATTTCAATGCGCTGGCCTACGTTCTCGCCGGGAAGGGCGCGGTCGGTGCAGAGTTGCGGCCGATTTTAACCGGGCAAATGGCTGTTCTTGCCGCTGGCGACACCGTGAAACTTCGCGCTGATGCCGCGCAAGAGTCACGCTCCCCCAATGTGGATGTCTTTCTGATCGGCGGATTGCCGTTGCGCCAGCCGGTATTCCAACAAGGCCCGTTTGTAATGAGCACCAAAGCCGAAGTGATAGAAGCCTTTGCGGACTTTCAAGCCGGACGTTTCGGGCGCATTCCGGCCGATGCCATTCAGCCGCATCGGATGTAAATCCCGGACCGCGACCCATACATTGGGGATGTTCGATTTGACTTGATCCAACAAAACGAGGATCTTTAGTGCCTTGACCGGCGGCTATCGCCCGGTCCCCTGCAAGTGAAGTTGAGGAATCGTGTCAACCCTGTGGCAAACGCCGCACTTTAAAAAACTCTTTGTCGCTAGGACGATCAGCAATGTGGGCAACGGGATTACGCCAATTGCACTCGCCTTTGGCGTTTTGCACCTGCCCGGCGCGACACCCACTTCGCTGAGCATTGTCCTGGCGGCCCAAGCGCTCCCCCTCGTATTATTTTTACCGATCGGCGGGGTCTACGCCGATAAGCTTGGCCGTGCGAAAGTGATTGCGGTTGCCGACATTATTTTATCGTTTTTCATCATGCTGATTGCCGTACTTTTTCTCACCGGAAATGCCACTGTGGCACTGCTCGCAATTATCGGGGTGATTAATGGCTCGTTGAATGCCTTCTGGTATCCAGCCATGACTGCACTCACCCCCGAAGTCGTGTCCGACCATCATCTGCAGGGTGCAAACGGGTATGTGGCAATGGCTCAAAACGGTGGCTTAATTGCGGGAAGTGCCTTGGGCGGATTCTTGGTCGCGACGGCGGGTTCGGGCGTTGCCATTGCAATAGATGCGCTCACATTCTTTATTGCCGGTTTGCTCGTGTATTCCTTCCGCCACGTGTCAATTCCCAGTGAGTCCGAGAACTCAATGATGAGCGATCTCACCCACGGATGGCGCGTCTTCACGAGTTATAAGTGGGCCGTGGTCATTGTTGCCTCCTTCTCGCTCATCGTGATGGTGTGGCGGGGATCCGAAGAAGTTATGGGTCCGGTGCTCTCCTTGGAAATTTACGGCGGCGCCAGTGGATGGGCCTTCGTACTTGCCGCCCAAGCAGCGGGGCTACTGGTCGGTGCCTACTTGGGCACCCGCGTCAATCCACACAGACCGATGGTGTTTGGCATGTTGGTGACACTGGCGTTGCCCGTGTTCATGATCGTTTTGGCACTCCAGTCACCATTAATCGTGGTCGCCATCGCCGCATTCTTCCTCGGGATCGCCTTAGATATTTTCTACGTCGTCTGGATCACCGCGCTGCAACGCAAGGTTCCCCGGGAATCACTTTCCCGGGTTACCTCCTACGACGCAATGGGTTCACTCATGTTTGGACCCATTGGATTAGCTCTGGCAGGGCCGCTCATCAGTGGCGCGGGCGCGACCGTTGCATTCGGTGTTGCTGGGGCCATTGCCCTTGTCGCGATTATTGGTGCCCTGCTGTTCCCATCGGTACGGGCCTTGACAAATGTGATCGAGGTTGTGGACCCACGGCCGCTGCCACACTGACATTCTCAATGTCTGCTATCCCGACTTAGTGCCTATGCTTGTCCCGTGCACCTCACCCCCGAATCCCTCACCGGAATCTTCGTCCCGCTGGTAACTCCGTGTGATGAAGCAGGACAGGTCAACGTTGACGAACTGCGCAGGTTAATCGGATTCATGCTCGAATCGGGGGTGGCTGGGTTCGTTGCCGCAGGCACAACCGGGGAAGGATACGCGCTCAGCCGTGATGAACGGCGGCTCGTGCTCACCACGATTGTGGACCGGGTGGACGGCGCAACCCCGGTTCTTGCCGGAGTCGGTGGCATGAGCACCCACGAAGCAATCGACCAAGGGATCTTGGCCAAGCGCGCCGGCGCCAATGGGTTGATGCTCGCCGCTCCGTCGTACTGCCTGCCCACCGAATCCGAACTCGCTGCCCATGTCACGAGTGTGGTGAAAGCCGTCGAACTTCCAACCGTGCTCTACGACTACCCAGCGCGCACCGGAGTGTCATTCACCCACCAAGTCCTTGATGCAGTGGCGGGAAATGACCTGGTAATCGGGATCAAGGAAGCATCCGGTGACCTCAACCGGATTCAATGGCTTTCGGCCGATTTTGGTGACCAACTCGCCATCGTTTGCGGCGCCGATCTTGACTCGCCGGTCTTCTTTGACGCTGGAGTGACCTGCTGGATTGGCGGGATCGCCAATCTCTTACCCGCAGCCCACGTTGCCATGCTGGACCCTGCGCAGCGAGACGAAGTATTCGCGGTGATCGCGCCTATTCTGGGTTTTATTGAATCCGGGAACTACAACGCGAAGATCAAAGCGGGCATGAATTCACTCGGTGCCCATGTTGGCGCCCCACGCGCCCCGCTTAGATCTTTCGAATCACATGTCAGCGGTATGGCTGAACTTGAGTCACTGCTAGGAAATGCTGGGAAATGGGCCCCGAATTTCCTATGACATTCACAACGCGGTCAGAGACAAATACCCTGATTATTGGTGGCGGAATCATCGGAGTCAGCATTGCCGCACGGTTGGGCGAGCACCACGTAACAATTCTTGACTCGGGTACTCCGCGTTGCGGCACCTCAATCGGTAACGCGGGTCACGTTGTTGTAAGTCACGCGCAGCCATTTGCTGCGCCGGGCATGGTTGGCATGGGCGCCAGATCGCTTCTGGCCTCCGACGGGGCGTTTGCTTTTTCACCGCATCTGCCACTTCATGCTGCTTCATGGATAACGCAGTTCATGCGCAGTTGCACCAAGAAAAATGTCGAAACGCTCACTCCTGGCATTTTATCCTTGCTACGAATCAGTGCCGACTTGATCAAGGCCAGCGGGGTCGCCATCACGGCAACCCCAAGCTGGGAAGTCTTCACGTCCACGAAGGCCCAACAGCAAGCGCAGAGCGAATACGAGCACATGACCCATCTAGGAATTGCGGCGCGGCTCGTGAGTAGAGCCGAGGCACGTGAACTCGAACCCAGTCTGACCCAAAAGGTTCAAGCCGTTGTTGAACTCGGTGAGGATTTCGGGTTGGATCCACTGCAACTCTGGCAACACCTGCGCGATGCACATCCGTATCTAGAATTCCGCGCGGATGAAACCGTTACTGCTATTGAGCGAGCCGGACGTGGCTATCGAGTTACCACCCAAACGGGCTTGGAAGTCACCGCCGAGAATCTCGTGATCGCCGCCGGAACTTGGTCGCGCGAGGTTGGTAAATTTTTGGGAATCAACATTCCAATAATTGCGGCCAAGGGTTACTCGGTGAGTGTGCCAATGGATACACCAACGGATACACCAACCGGCACAAATGCAGATATGTCGGTGAGTTCGCCGTACCCAAATTCGATCTACCCGATGATCTTTGCAGACGAAAAAACCGCAACTGATCCACTCGGTGATCGGCTGCGGATAAGTGCGCGCTTTGAACTGACCAATCCGAACGATCGATCATTGAATGAAAAGCGAGTGCGTCACCTGTATCAGCGAGCCGCAACCGTGATAAACCTTCCACCCATGCCACGTGAGCTGGCCCAGCTGTCTCCGTGGACCGGGCTGCGCCCGGCCAGCGCCGACGGTGCTCCCTACATCGGCCCAGTACCCCACCTGCCCGGCGTGTACCTTGCGACCGGCCACGGAATGATCGGGACGGCTCTCTCCTTGGGAACCGCCGATCTGATCACGCGCTACATTGAGCAGCGCGCGGTCACCGAAGCCGAACTCGCATTGAGCCCGAATCGCATGTGAACACCTAAAGGATATTCATGGAAACCAGCCGGATCTGGCATTGTGTTGATTCACACACCGAAGGCATGCCAACACGGGTCGTTGTTGGTGGAGTTGGAGTGCTGCCTGGAAAGACAATGGAGGATAGGCGCCAATACGTGATGAACGAGGCGGACCACTTGCGCACCTGGCTGATGTGCGAGCCCCATGGTCACGGTGCGATGAGCGGTGCGATCCTGCAGCCGTCAACGCGACCCGATGCCGATTGGGGTGTCGTTTATATTGAAGTTTCCGGATGTCTACCCATGTGTGGTCACGGAACAATCGGAACGGCCACCGTCTTGGTGGAAACCGGGATGGTAGTGGTAACCGAACCCGAAACAATTATTCGGCTTGATACCCCGGCTGGACTTGTCGTTGCACGCGTTCAGGTCAAAGGGACCCGTGCGGTGTCGGTCACAATTGAAAATGTTCCCTCCTTCGTCACCGAACTTGACGCCTTCGTTGATGTTCCCGGGATCGGACCGGTGCGCTACGACATGGCCTACGGTGGAAATTTCTACGCAATCGTTGAACTCAGTGATCTTGGTCGGGACTTTGGCAAGGAGTACGCACCGGAATTACTCGAACTTGGCCTGTCAATCATGAACGCGATAAATGCGGCCAACCCGCCGGTTCACCCAGAGAATTCGGCCATTGATCACGTGCACCATGTGCAACTGGTGGCCCCCGGCAGCACCGCGCAACACTCCCGGCACGCAATGGCGATTTACCCTGGTTGGTTTGATCGCTCACCATGTGGGACCGGAACGAGTGCGCGCATCGCTCAACTTGTCGCTCGTGGTCAGTTGGCGATCGGTGAAACATTCGTCAACGAGTCAATCATTGGCACGCGCTTTGCCGGTCGGGCGACGAGTGCAACGACGGTTGCTGGACTTGCCGCCATCCTTCCGGAAATCACCGGACGAGCCTGGATCACCGGCACTTCCCAACACATGCTTGCACCCGATGACCCCTTCCCCGCCGGTTTTCAGCTCTGATGAAAAATAGACAACTGCGGGCTGAACCTCACGTTCCTCTGGCCGAACGCCTTGATCCTGATGATCCAAAAACTGGGCGCATCCTGGCCGCGCACGCGCAAGCATGTGCCAACAAAGAGCAGGGTTACCTAGACCCCTACACCCAGTTATTCGCCATGACCGCTGACTATCACATAAATCGTGGTTACTGCTGCACCCGCGGGTGCCGACACTGCCCCTTCACCCAAGAGTGAACGCGGTTGAGCGCCGTTGAGCGAACAGCATGAACGTGCGCTTACCCTGTCTTTATGGCCATGAGACAGCTAGGTGTAATCGGGGTGGCTGCTTGCCTCTCACTCGCGCTGCTGCCGGCGAGTATTTCGCAAGCGGCAAACCCCTACGTTAATCATCTCGATACGACAACCCCGATCGCCCAAGGTTCGTGGTCCATGGTTCCCCAATCAAAGGATGCAAATAAGGACGGATTTATTGATGGCGATGGCGGTGTACCGCAATCGGGGGCTCTGACCCTTAAGCCGTCATCGACCTTCGTCGGTGCCGGAAACTTTATTGCCCAACCCAATGAGCGACTCATCGGTGGATCACTCTCCTGGTATTTCGAAGATGCAGGATTTCCGGTCACCCTCAACGCGTGCAAGTCACAAGGGGATTCTTATAGTTGGAAAATTCAACGCGGCGGAAAAATCGTGCAACAAACGAAGGCAACCAAACTCAGCAAGAAGACCTGCACAACCACGGTCATACTCCCCGAGGGTTTACACAGTTTCACCCTCACCGTTGGATCTGGAACAAAACTCAAACGCCAGTCCATGGTGGCCAATATTTCCAACTACCTAATGGTTGTCCTGGGTGACTCGTACGCTTCCGGAGAGGGTAATCCACGCAATGTTGATGCCTGGATTAACAATCGAACTACGTCATTTGCTCCTTATTGGGACGACGACCGATGCAACAGAAGTGTGCACGG
>JBDNFV010000250.1:0-2968 GCA_041689635.1 Candidatus Nanopelagicales bacterium
GCGTCCAGGTGCAAACGAGCAACCAATTCATCGAGGTACTTGGGCAGAACGTGCACACCGAGCGCGTACTCGTCCCGCTTGGTGAACAGTTCAATCTGCGCCAACACCTGGTTGGTGAATGAATTACTCATGACGAAGGATGGATGTCCGGTGGCATTACCCAGATTCAGCAGACGCCCTTCAGAGAGCATGATGATCGAATGACCGTCGGCGAATGTCCATTCGTCCACCTGTGGCTTGATCGTCTTGCGCTTCACTCCGGGAAGATTTGCCAAGCCGACAATGTCGATTTCGTTGTCAAAGTGACCGATGTTTCCAACAATCGCCTGGTGCTTCATCTGGGACATGTGTTCGGCTGTGATCACGTCGTAGCAACCCGTCGCCGTTATGAAAAGGTCTGCGGTACCAATCACGTCTTCGATCCGAGCAACCTGGTAGCCGTCCATTGCAGCCTGCATCGCGCAGATGGGGTCAATTTCCGTGATGATGACACGAGCACCCTGTCCACGAAGCGACTCCGCTGAACCCTTGCCGACATCACCGTAACCTGCAACTACCGCAACTTTGCCACCGATTAATGTGTCGGTCGCGCGGTTGATTCCGTCGATGAGCGAGTGGCGACATCCGTACTTATTATCAAACTTCGTCTTGGTGACGGAGTCATTAACGTTGATCGCCGGGAAGATTAATGCGCCTTCGCGGTGCATCTCGTAGAGCCGATGAACACCGGTCGTGGTTTCCTCGGTAACTCCGATGATCCCGCTTCCAATATTTGTCCAGCGCTGTGAGTCTTGGGTCAACGTGCGAGCCAAAGTCTCTAAAACGACCGTGTACTCCTCGGATGTGTCGGCGTCCGGCTTGGGGACAACACCGGCAGCTTCAAATTCGGTGCCCTTGTGAACAAGGAGGGTGGCGTCGCCACCGTCGTCGAGGATCATGTTGGGGCCTTTGCCGTCTGGCCACATCAGAATCTGCTCGGTGCACCACCAATATTCTGGAAGTGACTCGCCCTTCCACGCGTAGACCGGCGTACCCGTTGGGTTATCAACGGTTCCTTGTGGTCCCACCACAACTGCGGCTGCCGCGTGATCTTGCGTGGAGAAGATGTTGCACGAGGCCCAGCGGACATCGGCGCCGAGTGCGACGAGTGTCTCAATGAGAACGCCTGTCTGAACGGTCATGTGGAGGGATCCGGTAATCCGAGCCCCTGATAGCGGCTTGGTGACACCAAATTTTTCGCGCATCGCCATCAGTCCGGGCATTTCGTGCTCGGCCAAACGAATTTCATCTCGTCCAAATTCGGCGAGGCTTAGGTCGGCAACCTTGAAATCTGGGGTTCCGTCGGACTTAAAAACATTTCCTTGACCAGTTGCGGTCGTGGCGTTCGCCATTGAAGCTCCTTAGAAGATCGTGGGAAGACATTGAATTTCCACAACAAATTCCAGGGCTCCGGCTGCGTGGTTACCTAATTGTGCCAGATATCCACCTCGTCGCACCCCGGCGCACCTCACAGCGCCTCACCATTCTCGTTACCGTTCGATTTGGCCCGGGATCAAAATGGCGGATCAGGTTCCGGCTGGGGAATTTGCTCGGGAATTTGCTGGGGAATTTGCTGCCGCCGTCGCCCCGGCGGCTCGAACAATCCTGGTGGCGCCGATGGACCTACAGGTGATGGTCCTAGGGGTGATGGTCCTAGGGGTGATGAAGCGTGGGGAAGCTCAGGTGGTGGAATTGAATATTTTCGACCACTTGGGGTTCGCCATGTGGTGCTACCGTCGGCTGCGCTCTCGGTGATGCACCACTCGCCATGGGTTTTGAGTTGGTGGTGACGCACACACAATGCGCCTAAATTTTCTCGATCAGTTTTACCGCCCTGGGACCACGGGTTTGCGTGATCTATTTGCCCGCCTCGCGCACTCCGCTCGCACCCGGGAAATCGGCAGACTTGGTCCCGCGCGGTGATGAATTCGCGCAAGGACTTTGACGGGACATATCTTTGACGACCCAGGTCGATCAGGTGGTTGGTGTGGGGGTCGGTAATCATGCGGCGGAAGGTGAGGTCGGGAATTTGGGCGAGGAGATCCCTTATGTCGGAACTGGGTGCAGACACCGGCGCGCGAACACCGCAACTCACCAACCCGATAGATTCCTGCAGCCCCAGCAATGATGCTAAGTCAATCACAATGTCGATATTGGCTTGCAGGCTTGAATGTGATCCGCATTCGGTTGATCCCGGGACGAAATCCCCCGGTGCCGCATTGCTCGATGCCGCACGGCCCGGCATTCCCGTGAGAACTGCAATAAGTGCTCGACTACGAAAAACGCCAGCGGGCGCTGCTTTATCGGGTGGTTCACCAGCTCTGTCCACCGTTGCGTCAAGGCCCATACCCGAAAGCAGTTTTGCCCGAGTATTAATAACAGCCATGCAGGCCTGGGCTTCAATGAGACCCATCCGGGCGAGCAATAAAGCTTGGCCCTCACCTTGATCAAGCACGATGACATCGTGATCGCGTGATGCCGCTGATCTCCGCTTGCGTTGGTGCAGTCCATCAATTTCTTCAAGCTTTTTTTCAACAGCCCCTCGAGTGCGCGTGATGGTCGAAGTCTTCGCCACCTTCACGCCGGCTTCGTCTAATTTTCGGGCAGCTGTCTCGAAATCTCGGCGAGATTCCGAATCGCATTCCCAAATATTTGATAGCTTGCGCACACCGGTGCAAATCGCTGTGGCGTGCGCAACCGTGATCGTTCCTTCATGCAGCGCCCCACGCGTGAGCTCCAGCGGTCCAAGGATGAGGCGAGCCTCTTCGATGCGCCGGTGCGCATAAGCAAATGACCAACGCATGTGGACCGCGATCTCTTCCCGCGCCGCATCTTGGATCACTACGTTCACTTCGCCACGCACTCCAACGGCCTGCCATGCGATGTCCTTTCCAGCAATCGCAACTAAGGCTTCAGCTTGTTGCAAAAA
>JBDNFV010000251.1:0-4237 GCA_041689635.1 Candidatus Nanopelagicales bacterium
TAAGCCCGTCGTTAAGCCCGTCGTTAAGCCACAGATTTCGAAGGTGCCTGCAGGTGGAGTGGCAGCTGGAGACGGTTCGAGTACTGGTCCGGGTCACATCGGGCTTCTGTCGCTTGGCAGTGCTCTGATGCTCGCTGCCGCGATCAGTGCCCTGACGTTGTGGCGAGTTACGCGCAGGAGTTAAGTAGAACCGAGATGCAGTCAATCCTTGCGAAAACTTCCCGTCATTACCGTCGCCTTGCTGCGATGGGAGTGACGGCCGTACTCGCCCTGTCCGGTGTAACCACCACCGTCGTGGGCGTTGCTCACCAGCAACGCCCATCCGAAGTCCCCTTATCCGATGTTGGATTGCTCAGCTCGGTAGTCCTGGAATCCGGCAGCCGGAGTGCACTTACGCCGGCTTCCGCTTCGGCGGTCGTCGGACTGATACTCCCGGCCTCGGCCCCGCTCGCTCTCGCTATACCGGCGATCGGAGTAGACACACCCCTGCTTCGACTCGGGCTGGCCGACGACGGGTCGATGCAGGTGCCCGCACCGGGCCCGTCTTATGACTATGCAGGTTGGTATCACCACTCGCCCTCCCCGGGATCCCTAGGTCCCGCGGTCATCGTTGGCCACGTCGACTCGGCGAAGTACGGACCGTCGGTATTCTTTCGACTCGGCAGTTTGCGCCCGAAGGACCGAGTACTGGTTACGCGGGCAGACGGTTCAGTCGTGGTCTTCGCCGTGGACGATGTCCGCCGTTACCAAAAGAAACGCTTTCCCACGCAACTTGTTTACGGCGACACTAATAACGCCGCGTTACGGCTCATCACATGCGGCGGCCCCATCGACCGCAACACCGGCCATTACCGCGACAACATCGTGGTGCGAGCATCGCTGGTGAGCGCTAAATACCCCGCGCGGTCCGCGACAATCGGACTACGCGCGAGTTAGGCGGCCTTGGGACTCGTTGCTTGTCGACTATTAAATGCAGATCTAGCATGTGTATCGACGTAGAGACTTGTTCAACCGAGTTCTCGGGGAATAGTCAGTCCATCAATGGCTTGCTGACCATCCGCGATCGGTTACAGGAGCGCTCTTGCACTAACCGCTCTTGACACGATGATGTCGAGGTTGGCGGCCAGTGAGATGTCGAAGACGGTAGGGGCGCCAGTGGTGGCAGGTCGACCTAGTCATACGACCCCGGCCCGAGATCAGCTAGTGGCGTCAAGGAAATCCAGCACAATACGAGCGACGAGTGCCGGCTTTTGGAAGAGAAACGAGTGTCCCGCTCCCGGCAGCAGAACCAGGCGCGACCCTAGGATCGCCCGCGCAATTATTCGGCTGTTTGCCGGCGGAGTGATGACATCCTTACTTCCCGTAATCACCAATGTTGGGATCACGATGCGGGCCAGAGCGCTTACATTGACGGAGCTTTCAAGCCACGGATCCTCGGCGTCAACCAACGCGTTGTAGGTGCGCGCCGGCGTAGACTCCACGGGGTAACGGCCGCTGTTGACGGCCATGGTGATCCTTTTAATGAATTCCCGCCCAGCTCGCTGCGCGCAGGTCGTGCGCGGATAGTTGGTGATCAGGTAGGAACGAATACTGCCGTCGGAGTTACTGTCGGCCTGCTGAACCCAGGTCGGACCAAGCACCGCGGACGGACCACCAGCATTGGTCCCGGCCAGCACGAGTCGGCGCACCAATTCCGGATGCCGAATGGCGAGTTGCTGCGCGATAAAACCACCCATGGACCAGCCAAGGACGTCGGATGCGCCGAGTCCGAGCACGGTGATCAGGTCCGCGGTCCAATCAGCCATGGCGGAAAAGGTGATCCGGCCCGGAGCGGGACTGGACAGACCTAGACCCGGGTAGTCGATCACCACAACCCGACGGTCCTTGGCAAGCCCAGCGAGGAGGGCGGGGTCCCACTCGGCCATCGGTGAGCCAGTGCCGTTGAGTAGTAGCAGCGGACGTCCCGTGCCGATATCAGCCCACGCAAAATTCGTTCCCGCGGCCTGGGCGTAGCGCACGTTCAGTGCCACGTCACTTCCGAGAGCCGTCTGAGGTTTACAGGTCGGCTCAACGGCAGCAGCCCTGGGAGCACCCACAAAGCCCGCGAACAAAATGAGGGCGCAGATTGGTGCAACCCACTGCCAAAGCATATTCATCGCGATCTTGACAATGGGCATTACGCACACCACCTTAACTCGATCGATGACGACATGGACGTCACTCAAGATGAAGACCCGAACCCGGTGTAAGGGTAGACAAACTCCAACGCTAGATAAATATGAGGCGCCCTTCGGAGGCGCTACCCGGCCCGGTGGTTAGCTTTTTTTCGTTGCGAAGATGAAGGCAGCAAGACCTAGTACTAGTGCACCTGAGCCAGCACCCGATAAGAGGACGTCATTACTGGAGTTGTCGTCCACCAGTTTACCGACAAAGACAACCCCAATGATTGCAACGACCACGCCAATAAGTTTGTTCTTTAGATCGTCGAGATCTTTGATCTCCAGCCACGGCGGCAGTTTCACTTCAGCGTCTACGAACAATTCATAAAGTCCGTAACCGATCACCAGCAGTACTGTTGCCAGTAAGAGTGTGTCCACCGCGGTCAAAACCCCAACCACTGTGTCTTTAAGTGGTGACGAGGAGTTAAACATCCCCCAGATAGAGACAAAAACCTCCCACGTGCCGATGAGCATGAGTGTCAGGGCACCAAGGAGTGAACCGAAGGCGGGCAGGATTACCACGTAGCGTGATAGTTCAACGAATCTGCGCATTGACTAAAAGTAGTGGAAAAAGAAAAGAAATGCTGCCTAGCCGCGCAAAATTGTCGCCCTTCGCGTGAGCATCACCGCGACAAAAAGGACGACGGTAAATCCGGCAAGGAGAAACGCTTTGGGATCGATAAATATTCCAAGGAGTGAATCCGAGACGAAAACAAAGACGGTTAACCAGATAGCTGCCGATGATCTTCGGGTCGTCGACGTGGAAATCAGTGCGTGAGCGCCACCCAAGACAATGGCAAGGAGTAGCACGACAATCAGGTGCGCGTCGAATTCTCCCAATATGGTCGCAATTACCATGCCAACCCAAAATAGAATTCCAATTCCCGCCAGAAAGTGAACAATTATTGCGCTCAGTCGGCCCATTGTCATGACGCCATCCTGCCACCGCCAATGACGAATATTTCTTGCGCCACCGTGCTGGGTCTTTTGTTAGGAAAGTCAGGTGCCCAGCCCGCACGGTTCGGGCCAAAGCATGAGAAAAAACCGATTGGGGAAGCAGAACGGCGTCATGGTCGTTGCGATGCGACCCGGAGGGTTCATTCTCTCCAGCAACCAAGCAAGAAGGGTCACCGCGATGTTGGCACCAACAAGAATCTAGCGACCATTCATATTTGTATTACTAGCACGGCAGACGTGACTCAAACAAATGTGCGAGACCAATGGGGGTCACTACTTTTGGGCTGGACTCACGGGCCCTGAGGTGAGCCGACCACCGCGGACGGTCGCACCCAGAACAATCGCCCCCGCAACCAACACAATGTTTTTAATTATGTATTGACCCTCCAGAGTCGGGGCGAACGGGAAAGCGGTGAACGTTTCCGATCTGAATAGCAGCAGTGGTGTCACGGTTCCCGCCATCTGGACGAAGAGAAGCAGCAGTGTGGCCCGCATCCACCGCCCCGACAGCAAGCCAATGCCAATTGCTACTTCCCACAGTGCAAGAACGGGAACCGCAACGGACGCTGAAACAATTCCAAGCGTCAAGGCTTCGATAGTTTTCCCAGCGAGGTCCTGGGCCGGGCTCAAACCCGGGATCAATTTCAGGGCACCAAACCAGAGGAACACAACTCCAAGGGCGATGCGCAGCAGCAGGATGCCGTGCTTGGCCATCCAACTGATGGCTCCCTGATCGACGACATTAAGGCGAGTACTTACCGTCGCCAACGTCGCGCTCTTAAATGGAAAAGTGATTGACATAGTTGGCAGAGGTTACGTCAGGCATGTCGCCTGCGCGCGTTACGATTTTGCTCAACACGGCCTTTTCTGAGGCCGTTGAGACGGCGAGATGACCAACATCACATCAATCTCATTGAAGACATGTTGAATTTTCATCATCGAAAAACTGATTTTGATGGTTACCGGCAAAGGTCTATTCGACATTACTTTTGAGACGAGACGACGTCGGTACTGCTGGAATCAGCCGGATGGCCGATTAGTTGCGGAAACGAACAACGAAA
>JBDNFV010000252.1:0-7294 GCA_041689635.1 Candidatus Nanopelagicales bacterium
AAAGAGCAAAAAGAGTCCGCGGCGCCCACCCAAAACGAACCGGCGAAAGCCGACGCTCGCGAGGATTCACCCCAGGAGCAGCGCAATAGCCGCGACAATAACAATCGAGATCGCAATAGTCGCAACAGCAACAGTAATAACCGCGAACGAAATAACAATGACCGCGAACGAAATAACAACAATCGTGATCGCAATAGCAACGACCGCACTTCCAATGATGGCGGCGAGGATCGCAATGGCGGACCCGATGATCGCAATAGCCGTAACCGCAATCGCAATCGAAGGGACCGACGTGATCGTCCCACCAATCGCCGAACCGATGGCGAAAATAATTTTAATGATTACGAAACTGAACTCACGGAAGACGACGTTCTCCTTCCGGTAGCTGGCATCCTTGACGTACTCGACAATTACGCATTCGTTCGCACGAGTGGTTACTTGCCGGGACCCAATGACGTTTATGTCTCACTCTCCTTTGTGCGTAAATTGGGATTACGTAAGGGGGATGCCGTCATTGGATCCGTTCGGCAGCCGCGTGAAGGTGAGCGTCGAGAAAAATTCAATCCATTGGTGAAAGTCGACTCAGTAAACGGCTATGACCTGGAAACCATCAAAAACCGACCTGAATTCTCCAAGTTGACTCCGCTGTACCCGCAGGAACGACTCAAGTTGGAAACCACAAGCTCAAATCTGACCACCCGGGTAATCGACCTGGTCGCACCAATTGGCAAGGGCCAGCGAGGGTTGATCGTCTCGCCGCCGAAGGCAGGAAAAACCATGGTCCTTCAGGCAATTGCCAATGCGATCACGGTCAACGACCCCGACTGTCACCTCATGGTGGTTTTGGTTGACGAGCGCCCCGAAGAAGTCACCGATATGCAACGAAGTGTTGATGGAGAAGTGATTGCCTCAACATTTGACCGGCCGGCAGAAGACCACACGATCATTGCCGAATTGGCTATTGAGCGAGCAAAGCGCTTGGTTGAGTCCGGTCAGGACGTCGTCGTGCTGCTTGACTCGATGACTCGACTTGGTCGGGCGTACAACCTTGCGGCGCCAGCGTCGGGTCGAATTCTCTCCGGTGGTGTGGACTCCACGGCTTTGTATCCACCCAAGAAATTCTTTGGCGCGGCTCGCAATATTGAAAATGGCGGATCGCTGACCATCCTGGCTACTGCTCTGGTTGAAACCGGCTCCCGAATGGATGAAGTAATTTTCGAGGAGTTCAAGGGAACCGGCAATATGGAGCTGAAACTTGATCGCCGACTGGCTGACAAGCGAATCTTCCCCGCCGTTGACGTTGATCCTTCTGGAACGCGCAAGGAAGAACTGCTTCTTTCACCTGAGGAGCTCAAAGTCGTGTGGACCTTGCGTAAGGTGCTGCACGCGCTTGATCCGCAACAGTCAATTGAGTTGCTGCTCAACAAGCTACGGGAAACCGAGACCAACTTCGAATTCCTTAAGCAGGTGCAAAAGACCACTCCATCTGGTCCTGGGTCCAGCGACGACGACTGACATTGAGGGCGACTGAAATCCTGATCTTGGGTTCATGGCACACTATGTGCGACCCGGTTCACGGAAATTCGATTTAATCATGGTTGCCTGTACGCGCAGGAAACCGAATTGGCACTTTCGACCCGGGCATTAATAAAGGAGTAAGACATGAAAGCTGGTATTCACCCAGATTACGTCGAGACGACGGTGACCTGCACCTGTGGCAGTACCTTCCAAACACGAAGTACTTCTAAGAGCGGAAGCATCCATGCTGATGTATGCTCAAATTGTCACCCTTTCTACACGGGCAAGCAGAAGATTCTTGACACCGGTGGACGGGTGGCAAGGTTCCAAAATCGCTACGGCGTCCCCGCAGCAAAGGACGAAAACGTAGAATCTGTCTAACTTCTTCCCGGGCGCCGGTCTGGGATCGGCCGCGTGTCTCCCCCGTCGCGCGGCCGATCCCAGACCGGCGCCCGTCTTTTAACCCGGTGATTCTTGGCCCTTGTTTTTAGTAGCAGACACATAACTACCGCAAGTTCAGGAGCGAATCATGTTTGAATCATGTGCCCAGCTTGCAAGTGAACTTGACCGAGTTGAGGCGGGGCTTGCCGACCCATCCATCCACTCCGATCAGGCTCAAGCCCGAAAATTGGGGCGACGTTATGCAGTTCTACGCCCGGTTGTCGCCGCATACCGAGATTGGCTTGCCGTGACCTCAGATCTGGAGACAGCGCAGGAACTTGCGGATCAAGATGAAGCTTTTGCGGCTGAGGCCATTGAGTTGCTGCCACGTCAAGTGGCCCTCGCTGAGAAACTCACCCACCTACTACTTCCTCGCGACCCGATGGACGACAAAGATGTGATCGTCGAGATTAAAGCCGGTGAAGGCGGTGATGAATCCGCTCTTTTTGCTTCCGACCTCATGCGAATGTATCTGCGTTACGCCGAACGCCGCGGTTGGACCACCGAGATCCTTGACGCGGTCGAATCAGATCTCGGCGGATACAAGGATGTTTCCATTGCCGTGAAGTCAAAGGTTGCCCCAGGGCCCGGCGAAGGGCCTTATGCTCGTTTGCGTTTTGAGGGCGGAGTCCACCGGGTGCAAAGGGTCCCGGTTACCGAGTCGCAAGGCCGAATTCACACCTCTGCCGCCGGTGTCATGGTGGCGCCGGAAGCTGAAGATGTCGATGTCACCGTCGATCCCAACGATTTGCGCATTGATGTATACCGGTCTTCGGGACCGGGTGGGCAGAGTGTCAACACGACCGACTCAGCCGTCCGAATAACTCACTTGCCGACGGGAGTTGTCGTTTCCTGTCAAAACGAAAAAAGTCAGTTGCAGAACAGGGAGCAGGCAATGCGAATCCTGCGGGCACGACTGCTCGCAGCCGCCCAAGACAATGCGGCAAAGGAGGCATCGGATATTCGGCGATCGCAAGTGCGCACGGTTGACCGTAGCGAGAGAATCCGCACCTACAACTTTCCCGAGAATCGTCTTAATGACCACCGGGTCGGATTTAAGTCGCACAACCTAGACCAAATTCTCGATGGTGATCTGGACGCTGTCATTGAGGCCTGTGTCGCAGCAGATCAGCAGAGTCGGCTGGCCGAGCCTTCGGCGTGAGCAGTATCCGCGATGTGCTCGTTGACGCCCAACACCGACTTGCCAAGGCTGGAATTGATTCTGCGGCTGCCGAGTCCGCAGAGTTGCTGGCCCATGTTCTTGCAATCCCGCGGAGTCGTTTATTCATGCACGACCCGATTAAACAAGATGATCGGCTCGCTTTTGAAAAATTACTCACCAAACGACTCAACCGGATCCCACTTCAACACATAACAGGAACCGCGCCATTTCGCCGAATTGAACTGAGTGTCGGCCCTGGCGTTTTTATTCCTAGACCGGAGAGTGAACTGGTTGCGGAGGCTGCAATACGTTTTTTGCGCGAGTGCACACATCCAATCGCCGTCGATCTTTGTGCGGGTTCAGGGGCAATTGCGCTATCACTCGCGGTCGAGGTTCCGGGGACCCGTGTTGTGGGAATCGAACTCAGTTCTGAAGCTTTCCCTTGGCTCGAGCAAAATGTGACAAGGATCCATACCGAAGTTCCGGTTGAAATCCATCAAGTGGACGCGACTGATTTCACATCGGGTGTTTTCACACCCTTGATGGGTACATGTGATGTGGTGACCTGCAATCCGCCTTATATTCCATCGGAGATGATTCCTCGCGATCCGGAAGTGCGCAAACACGAACCTGCCATGGCCCTTTACGGTGGAACCGATGGCCTCGCTGTCGTGCGCGGGATTGCGAAAACTGCGGCCATGTTGCTTAAAGGTGGAGGCCTACTCGTTGTCGAGCACGCCGATGTGCAGGGTCCTGACGCAGGCGATCTGAGTGTTGTCAGCGTATTGAGCCAGGTTCACATCGATACCGAGTTGGCGGGCTACGTCACGGGCGCACCCGGGGAACTACTTTTCGTTGATGTCAGCGACAGACTTGATTTTAACCAACGACCCCGTTTCACTATGGCAACCCGGGTTTAGGCTTTCAGGGTGAGCGTCCGTATCGAAGCAGGTGATTTCCAAAACCGGGATCGAGCGATCTCAATGGCTTATTCGACCGTGCGGCGCGGTGGACTAGTAATTGTTCCCACCGAGTCCCAGTACGCCGTTGTCACAGATGCGTTTTCCCCCCGCGGAACGTCATTGCTGCGGGAATATCGGGGACTTGGATCACATGTCCCACTCACGGTGCTGGTACCCAACGCCCATGCGGTATCGGGAATCACCTCATCAATTCCTTCGTTAGCCCGTGACCTCATGGAATGCTTCTGGCCGGGGGAACTGACGTTATTACTTCCTGCCGGCACCACGTTGGCATGGGATCACCCGATTGGAGCCCCTATCGCGGTGCGAATGCCCCGACATCCATTTCTGTTGGAGTTGCTCGGTGTGAGTGGTCCGCTCGCATCATCTGGCGCGCAGAAGGTTGGGATGCCCCAGATCTTTGAAGGGGGTCAACTTGACGTGGTTGAGTCCGATGCGGTGTCCGTGGTTATCGCCGCGGGTGATCTCGTCCAGGGGAGTGGCAGCACCGTGGTTGACTGCTGCGGAGCCCAGCCGAAAATCCTGCGTGAGGGAGCCCTTGAACCCCAGAAGTTGATCGAATTCATGGCCGAATATGGAGTTGCTCCATGAGATCATCGGGAAATCTACCCGGGCAACTTGCGCTTGAAGGCGCATTCAATCTTGATCCAATACACTAAACGCTCGTCAGTAGAAAATCCGAAAGTGTGAAAGGGATGTGACCGCGTGACTTTTTGGGGCCCAGATTTTTCCGAACTTGAAGCGCAGGACCCGGAGATTGCCGAGATCTTGCTGGCTGAATTAGAAAGAGCACGCGGTGGGCTACAACTCATTGCTAGCGAAAACTTTACGTCGCCGGCTGTCCTTGCAGCGCTCGGTTCGACATTAAGCAATAAATATGCCGAGGGTTATCCGGGTAAGCGCTACTACGGTGGTTGCGCCGAAGTTGACCGGGCCGAAATTATTGGGATCGAACGGGCGAAGCAGCTCTTCGGTGCCGAGCATGCGAACCTCCAGCCGCATTCGGGCGCCAGCGCCAATCTCGCTGCTTACGGTGCGTTTGTAAAACCAGGTGAGACCGTGTTGGCCATGAGCCTTTCCCACGGTGGACACCTCACCCATGGTTCATCGGTAAACTTTTCAGGGAAGTGGTTCAACGTGGTGTCCTACGGCGTTAAGCCGGAAACCGATTTGATAGACATGGCTGAAGTTCGCAGGCTCGCTGTGGAGCACAAGCCAAAAATGATTATTTGCGGTGCCACCGCATACCCGCGGTTGATTGATTTTGTGGGATTCCGAGAGATCGCCGATGAAGTGGGGGCGATCCTGATGGTCGATGCCGCGCACATTATTGGCCTGATTGCCGGCAAAGCAATTCCAAGCCCGGTCCCTTACGCAGATGTCGTCTGCTTCACAACCCACAAAGTTTTGCGCGGACCTCGTGGCGGCATGATGTTGTGTAAAGAAGAGCACGCGGCAAAGATCGATAAAGCAGTGTTCCCCATGATGCAGGGCGGTCCGCTGATGCATGCCGTGGCCGCGAAGGCGGTGGCACTCAAAGAAGCGAGTACACCGCAATTTGCGGCATACGCACATCAAGTGGTGCTCAACGCGCAGGCCCTCGCTGCCGGGCTTGCCACAAGGGGGATGCGCCCGGTGAGTGGAGGAACGGATACGCACCTAGCGCTGATTGACCTTTCTGGGACGGGAGTAAACGGAAGCGAAGCCGAAGTGCGTTGCGATGCCGCGCGCATTACCCTCAATAAAAATGCCATCCCATTTGACACCTTGCCACCATCGGTTGCATCGGGTATTCGGGTGGGAACTCCCTCCGTTACCACTCAAGGCATGGGTGTTCCCGAGATGGATGTTATTGCTGAACTTATTGATCGGGCGGTTCGTGGAAATGTAACCGGCTCGGACATCGCTGCGCAAACACATGAACTGGTCTTAGCCTTCCCGGCTTACCCGCGGTGACCTAGCGCAAGATTTCAACCGAAAGGAGTTGGGCGTGCGCGAATATATGCTGTGTCTTTTTGCGGCTGCCGCGGTGACCTATTTCCTGACCCCTCCGGTGCGAGCACTCGCCGTGCGTTGGGGAATCGTTGCCCCGGTTCGAGACCGGGATGTGCACGACACTCCGACTCCGCGACTCGGCGGTCTGGCAATGGCGGGTGGACTGTTAACCGGTTTGCTGCTGGCGAGCAAACTGCCCATGATGAGTTCGGTCTTTGATGGTTCAAACACAGTCATCGCCTTGCTTTCAGGTGCCGCCATCATCGTTGTCTTGGGAATAATCGATGACAAGTGGGGACTTGATGCGCCAACCAAACTCGCCGGCCAAGTACTTGCGGCCGGAGTCATGGCTTTCCAAGGGATAGCCATTATTTGGTTGCCGATCGGCGGAACATTTGTCCTGGATCCATTAACGAGTGTTTTATTCACCGTGATCATTGTTGTCATCAGTATTAACGCGATTAATTTTGTCGATGGACTGGACGGCCTTGCCGCAGGAATCGTTGCGGTTGCTGCTGGGGCGTTCTTTGTCTACGCGTATGTGCTTTCGGTTGAACTGGGGCTTGAACGTGCAACCCTTGCCACGTTGGTCAGCGTTGTTCTGGTCGGCATGGGTCTTGGCTTTTTGCCCAATAATCTATTCCCGGCGCGTATTTTTATGGGGGATACCGGCTCGATGCTATTGGGGTTTTTACTCGCGGCGGCGACAATTACGCTCTCGGGTCAAGTTGACCCCAGTGCACTTTCCGGTGGCGTCTTTTTGCCAACACTGTTACCGCTCATACTGCCATTTGCCGTTATGGCGCTCCCGTTAGCCGACCTTGGTCTGGCGGTGCTCAGACGCACACGTGCTGGCCGAAATCCATTTGCCCCTGATAAACAGCACTTACATCATCGTTTATTACAGATGGGTCATTCCCAGCGGCGTGCGGTATTTCTCATGTATGCCTGGACGGCCTTGATAGCGGGTGCTGCTCTGGCAATTGCGTTTTTCCCGTTGATATATGCAGGAATCGGCACAACAATCGGCGTGGTCGTAATGGTGTACCTGGTCAGAAGGACACCCGATAAATCCACGATAAAAAAAATTGAACCGCAGCCGGGTAGATTAGGACGCATCGGTTGAATCGGCAGCCCGCCAATAAGGTAGCCTGTCGCAAGCGCGCGCTCTGACAGAGCGTGCGACCCAGAGTTA
>JBDNFV010000253.1:0-1723 GCA_041689635.1 Candidatus Nanopelagicales bacterium
ACGCAGGGTTCAGGCAGTGGGGCCGCAATTGTGGTTTCGGTTCCCGGATTGAATCAGGACCGCATAGTCGAGTTGGTTCAGCAAACCGCGCTGCTGAACTTCCGACCTGTCTGGAATATTTATGGATCCACTCCTATTCCAGCAGTTGATGGTGCGGTTGCCGCCATAGCGGTCCCACCCGTGCAGGCAAGCGAGAATTCGCCGGAGTTCCAAAGTGAACTTGCCGCGCTGGACTGCACCGATCCAACG
This sequence comes from Candidatus Nanopelagicales bacterium, assembly GCA_041689635.1. Lineage (GTDB taxonomy): Bacteria > Actinomycetota > Actinomycetes > S36-B12 > S36-B12 > UBA4592. Next base: position 250 of record JBDNFV010000253.1, read on the forward strand.
GTCCTTGCAGGTGGGACACCCGACGATTCAGTCAAGTGGCTGGCGACGTGCGAACAAAGTGGTGCCGCAAAGTATTCCCTACAGCCGGCCTTCATTAGAGGCACGAACGTCACCAATGCAACAGCCGAACTACCCCAAGGTGGAGTGACGTGGGTGGTGAGCCTCGAATTTGATTCTGAGGGCGCCGCTGCGTTGTCCCGGGCCTCCACCGAACTGAGCGCATTGCCTGAGTGTGGATCCGGCGCTGAGCCGTGTAATGCTTTTGCCATTGTGCTTGATGGAATAGTCGTGTCTGCCCCCCGATTCAACGAGCCGATTCTGGGTGGACAAGCACAAATTGAAGGAAATTTCACCGTGCAGGAGGCCAGAGACCTGGCAAGTGTGCTCAAATTCGGCGCACTTCCCATCACCTTGGATCCCGTTGATGTGACCACAATTTCGCCCACCGTGGGCAGCGATCAACTGCGCGCTGGATTAATCGCGGGAGCTATCGGTTTAGTCCTCGTCATGCTATACCTGTTGTTCTATTATCGGCTTTTGGGAACTGTGGCTGGTCTTTCGCTCATAGTAGCCGGTGGGTTGGTTTACACCATCTTCATTGTTCTGAGTAAGACCATTGGGCTTACCTTGACCTTGGCCGGGGTTGCGGGGGCCATTGTGGCAATCGGTATTACCGCTGACTCTTTCATCGTGTACTTCGAGCGTATTCGTGATGAAATCCGAGATGGTAAATCACTACGCCAGGCCTGTGATTCTGGTTGGATTAGAGCTCGAAGGACGCTGCTGGCGGCCGACTTCGTCTCGTTGCTTGCGGCAGTGGTGCTGTACCTGCTCTCGGTCGGCAGCGTTCGAGGATTCGCATTCGTCTTGGGACTAGTCACGGTAATCGACGTTTTGGTCGCCTTCTGGTTCACCCATCCGATGACGGTGCTCCTAGGTCGGACCCAGTTCATGCAGAATGGTGCACGTTGGACCGGACTTGATCCAGACCGACTTGGCGGTGTGAGCGTGGCCGATGCACTAGCGGGTCAATCCCGCCGCAAGCGAAGGGAGGCGTCAGCATGAACAAATTAACCGCGATAGGTCAACGCCTCTACCGAGGGGAAGTGTCCTTCGACTTTGTTGGCCGCTGGAAAACGTGGTACATCGTGAGCGGCATCATCTTGCTGATTAGTGTAGGAGCTTTAGTCGGTCGAGGGATTAACTTGGGAATTGAATTTAAGGGTGGAGCTGACTTCTCACTTCCTGCGGCTATCTGCACGGTAGAAGAAGCTCGCGTGGTGGCCGAGACTCAAACCGGCGCCCAAAGCATTGTCACCGTCACGGGTGCAGGCACCGTTCGGGTGCAAACGCAAACACTCACCCCGGCTGAGTCATCGGTTCTGGCGGGTCAACTCGCCGATGCCTGTGGAATTGCAAAAGACGACATCAAATACCAGGTGGTTGGGCCAACCTGGGGTGCTGAGATTTCGGC
>JBDNFV010000254.1:0-1066 GCA_041689635.1 Candidatus Nanopelagicales bacterium
CGATTTCGAATTAATACATTGGATGCCAGCACTCCCCTCATGCACGCAGATGTGGAATGGCTCCCAGAACCCGAAACCCCGCTGACAGATGAAATCAACCTGCTCACCCGCGGCGCTCTCAACGACTTTTCTGCCTACCGCGCAGCTCTCTCGCGTGAACTCAATGGCAACGTGTCAATGTTTGAGGAATTACCGACCGACCCAACAATTGTCTCTTATTTGCTCACTGCCGCAATCCTTCTGCCAACGGCCGAACGACAGGAATTACTGGGCGCCCACAGCAGTCAGGATCGACTTATTCTCATTCGCGAGCTCCTCAAACGAGAGACAGCGATGATCACTCATTTCGGCGCACTACCGGCTGTTGATCTGTTTTCGAATTATTTATCGCCCAATTAGAATGATTAATGATGAAACACATCGCCATTACTCCCGCCACGGTCCTCCTGGATTCATTCGGTATCTCATACACATTGCACAAATTTGAGAGTGACGTCGGGTCTGGGTTTGGCAAAGAAGCTGCAAGCAATTTGAAACTTGATGAGAACCAAGTATTTAAAACGATTATGTTCGGGGACAAAAATGTTTCTGCCGTTGCCATCGCTCCGGTTGTCAGAAAAATTAGTGCGAAAAAACTAGCCGCTGCAATCGGTGCCCGCTCTATCGAGCCCATGGATGCAGCCCTTGCCCAACGAATGAGCGGATACGTTGTGGGTGGCATCAGCCCTTTTGGCCACAAGAAACAACTCACAACGGTGATCGACGCAAGTGCCCACACGTATGAGTTAATTTACGTTAGTGGCGGCCGCCGTGGTCTCGAAATTTGTATGTCACCGGTCGACTTAGTACGAGTTCTTGATGCACGTACCGCAGCGATTCAGGCTGAATAGCCTTTCCGTCGTTTCCGGTCGGCAAATACATCACCCAATGCCATCATCAGGATCACCACACTTGAACCCAATGGCCACATCAGAAACATTGCCGGCAGCGTAACTTCAAGTGGGCCATCAAGAACCGTTGAATCGGGCATCTTGAGATTTTCTAAGTCAACAAACCCCAAATGTGA
>JBDNFV010000255.1:0-1913 GCA_041689635.1 Candidatus Nanopelagicales bacterium
GAGGGGGTTCATCGGTCACTTATCGAACGGATTCACCGCGCCACCGGAATCCAGCACCGCAACCTGGCGATCCCGCTGGAGGAATACGCCAAACTGGCTGACTTTGGTGCCGCTAATGACGCGTTCATTCGGGTTGGCCTAGACCTGGGCGCTGCTGCTATTGCTGGCGCGCTCGCCGCTGCCAACCTTGAAGCAGCAGACGTTGACATGATCATGTCGACATCGGTCACGGGGATTGCCGCTCCTTCACTAGAAGCCCGGCTTGTGCCACGGCTCGGGCTGCGGGAAGACGTTAAACGAGTGCCAATTTTCGGGCTCGGCTGCGTGGCAGGTGCCGCTGGTATTGCGCGACTGCACGACTACCTCGTCGGACATCCCGATGATGTTGCGGTCCTGCTGTCGGTTGAGTTGTGCTCTTTGACATTGCAACGCGATGACGTGTCGATGCCCAACATTGTGGCGAGTGGTCTGTTCGGCGACGGTGCTGCTGCCGTGGTCATGGTGGGTGAGAACCGGGCAGCTCGCATGGGGATTACTGGACCAAGGGTTGTGGCATCTCGCAGTCGGCTTTACCCCGACACCGAGCGGACCATGGGATGGGATATCGGCGGCAGCGGGTTTCGCATTGTGCTTTCGGCCGGAGTCGCCGACGTGATCAATCAGTACCTGGGAGACGATGTAAGCGATTTTCTCGGTGACCACGATCTCAAAATCACCGATATCGCGCGTTGGGTGTGTCATCCAGGTGGGCCTCGAGTGCTAGAAGCGATGGAGTCGGCGCTGGATCTGCACGATGGCCAGCTTGATGTCACTTGGCGCTCCCTTGCGGCGATCGGCAATCTTTCGTCGTCATCGGTTCTGCATGTTTTATGCGACACCCTGTATGAAACGGGTGATCTAGCCCCCGAACCAGGAACGCCAGGAATGTTGACGGCCATGGGTCCAGGGTTTTGCGCCGAGTTGGTTCTGCTGGAATGGTGATCGCGTGAGCGCCGTTGTTTTATTCACCATTTTGATCGCCCTCGTTGCTGTTGAGCGAGTGGTGGAACTTATCGTGTCAAAACGCAACCTTCGTTGGAGCGCGGAGCATGGTGGTGTGGAGTTCGGCAGGTCGCACTACCCGTACATGGTTGCTCTGCACGTATTCCTTCTCGTTGGTGCACTCGTTGAAGTGTGGGTGTGGCAGAAGCCAATCAACTCTGTTTTTGCGTGGACCATGTTCGCGTTAGTTCTTGCTTCGCAGGCACTTCGGTGGTGGTGCATCACCACGTTGGGCAAGCGTTGGAACACCCTTGTGGTGATCGTTCCCGGAATGCCGCGTGTTACCGGTGGCCCCTATCGTTGGCTCCGCCATCCGAATTACGTCGCGGTCGTGATCGAGGGAATTGCCTTACCAATGGTTGGCTTCGCTTGGGTCACCGCTGTGATATTTACCGCATTGAATCTGCCGTTACTCGCCGTGCGACTTCGGGTGGAGAACGCGGCATTAGGGACACTCCCCAAATGATTGATCTCATCGTTGCCGGAGGCGGGCCGGTCGGATTGATGACCGCCATTCGAGCCCGACTCAGTGGACTTGACGTAACGATCGTGGAGCAACGATCCGGTGTGATCGACAAGGCGTGCGGTGAAGGTTTAATGCCCGATGCACTGTCACGGTTGCAGGCGGTCGGAGTTGATCCGGTCGGGCGAGACTTTTATGGAATCCGGTACATCTCCAAAGGAAGAGTTGCCCAGGCTCGATTCCGTTCGGGACCGGGTCGTGGTGTGCGGCGCTTGACATTGCATGCCGCCATGCACGAGCGCGCACGCGAGCTTGGGGTTGTCATGGTGACCGGCAGGATTGAGGAAATCACTCAAGGTGACGGCTGGATTGAAGCGGGTGACGTACGCGCTCGTTATCTCGTCGGCGC
>JBDNFV010000256.1:0-5842 GCA_041689635.1 Candidatus Nanopelagicales bacterium
CGAATGAAACATCGAAGGGCGCTCTTTGTCGTCGCAATCGGCCTCACTTCCGTTGCACTTTTTGCCATCGCGTGGCTGCCCGACTTCGCGCCATGGTTGACGCTTTTGCTGTTTGGGTTCTTCTTAAGCGGTAGTTTCGCTATGACCCTCGGCCTGCTAAGCGAGTACAGCAAAAATGCAGAAAGTGCAGCTCGACTCACAGCAATGGCCTTCTTCATTACCTACACGATCGCAGCAGCAGGCCCATTGATTGCTGGTGCGTTGCTTGACTTTTTTGATTCATGGTCATTAGTTTTCTCGGTTTTAGGAACCGCGGCCCTGCTGCAATTACTCACAGTGGTGCCCTTGCGCCGCGGTGTTCATGTTGACTAAAGCCTGCATGCATGGATGTTGGTCACGAGAATTCCCTTTGCTCCTAAGGCGAAGAGTTCGTCCATTATTCGATGAACATCAGCGCTCAGAACCATCGAGCGAACAGCTGACCATTTCGGATCTTGCAACGACGAGACCGTTGGCGATTCAATACCCGGTGTAATTTTACATGCCTTCACGAGCCGGTCATTGGGAATGTCGTAATCGACCAACACGTAGGACCGCGCGACATTAACACTATGCAACCTGCGTTCAAAGGTATCCTGAGCTTGAGTTTTTTCTGAGTTTGCTGGGCGAATCACAATGGCTTCAGATTCCAAAATTGGCTCACCAATAATCTCAAGCCCGGCAGCGCGCAGGGTCGCCCCAGTGGCAACGACGTCTGCCACAGCGTCGGCTACCCCTAATGCCACTGCATTTTCAACAGCTCCGTCGAGACGAACAATCTGCGCGTCTATCGAAAAACGGATTAACCAGGATGTCAACAGTCCTTCATAAGAGGTAGCAATTCTTTTACCGTTGAGTTCTGCATGCGTGCTGATAGTTCCTTTTGGTACGGCAATTCGAAATGTTGATGGGGCAAATCCCAATTGCATGATTTCTTTGGCAGGAGCACCACTGTCAAGGAGCATGTCGCGTCCGGTTATTCCAAGATCGATCCTCCCAGCGCCCACATACACCGCGACGTCTTTTGGGCGAAGGAAGAAAAACTCAACGTCGTTGGCCAGGTCGGTCACAACCAGGGACCTTGGATTGGCTGACGCCAAGTAACCCGCTTCGATAAGAAGCGCAGCCGCCGGCTGCGCCAGCTGCCCCTTGTTGGGAAGTGCAACCCGCAACATGGCCGATCCTTTCTTTTGAAAGACGATACTAAAGATTTTTGTAGATGTCTTGTACGCCTAATTCATGTGTGTGCATCAATATTTGAATGTGATACAACAACTGCGAAATCTCTAATGCCAACGCTTCCTTGCCTTCGTACTCGGCTGCCATCCACACTTCCGCGGCTTCTTCCACGATCTTTTTACCAATAGCGTGGGTGCCCTCGTGAGCTAGGCGAACCGATCCTGATTCCGGATCTGCTGCCGCCAGCTTTAGGGACAGTTCCTGGTACAACTGTTCAAATGATTTTCCTGAGGGTATCTGCGACACGTTGACAGCCTAGCGAAACCCGGTTGGCTTTATCTTTCCCGCCGTTGCGATGCCATCGCGCAATAAAAGCGCCATTGACAGTGCCGCCTCGACCGCCTCGGCGCCCTTGTCCTCGTGCGAGTCGGCCAAACCTGCACGATCGAGTGCCTGTTCCTCAGTGTCGACGGTCAGTAACCCAAACCCAATGGGGACCTGTGTATCTAGGCTCACTCGAGTCAGACCTTGGGTTGCCGCACTGCAAATGTAATCAAAATGTGGGGTGCCACCCCTAATGACAACGCCGAGAGCGACCAAGGCGTCAAATTTTTCGCTCTTGGCAGCCAATTGAGCGCCCAGCGGCAGCTCGAACGCTCCGGGAACCCGGATCAATTCGTGGGATGCACCCCCCTGATCACATCTTTGGGTTGCCCCTGCAATCAGGGCGTTCATAAGCGCCTCGTGCCATTGGGCCGCAACAATTCCCACTCGAAGTCCATGGGCATTTAACCCGAGAGTCGGGGCATTTCCGCCGCTCATGATGTTACGTGTGCAGGGTTAAATGCAAGGATTCGCTCGACATATTTTGCCAGCGCATCAACTTCAAGATTCACTTCACTCCCCACCCCGAGTTTTCCCAAGGTGGTGTCATTCAATGTTGTTGGAATAAGTGACACACTAAACCAGGGTTGTACTGCACCCGGTTCACTTACATTCACCACCGTAAGGGAGACTCCACTCACCGTGATCGAGCCTTTCACAACGACGTAGCGCGCAATAATTTCTGGCAGTTCAAATGTAATTAACGTCCAATCTTCGCTGGGCTCAATGGATCGCACAGTTGCCACTGCATCGACATGACCCTGCACAATGTGACCGCCGAGTCGCCCTGACAATGGCATCGCTCGCTCAAGATTGACCGGGTCACCCAAATGGAGATTACCAAGGGCACTCCGCTTGAGTGTTTCATCCATCAGGTCCGCCGAAAAACTCTCGTGGTCGAACCGCGTCACGGTCAAGCACACCCCATTGACCGCAATTGAGTCACCAACGTGGGCGTCGGATAACACCGCCGATGCCGCAAAAGTCATGCGAGAGGAATCCGTGCCCGGGTCAATGGAGAGGACGCAACCCTTAGTTTCTACGATTCCAGTGAACATAGTTCAATCCTACCGCTTATTTGAGTTCGCCGATTTGGATGAGATCCGACCCCAACATCAAGGTCGACGTGATGTTTAACTGCTTCATCAACGGTGATTCGGTAACGAGTGATCGCAATCCTGCCCCAAGAGTCACTGGAGCCGTAATACTGATGACCTCATTGATGCAATTGGCGTCAATAAAAGCCGACACCAGCGTCGGTCCCCCCTCCAGTAAAACATGATTGATTCCCAGGTCAGCTAGCGCAAGCAGAGCCGCTTTGGGGTCACGGGTTGCTAAGTGGAAAAACCCCGCCGGAGCGACGTCCCGCATTCCCATGACCGCTCGCAACGGCTGAGAATCTCGCAATGATCCATCGATTTCCCGCGCACTCAAACGTGGTCGGTCCACCAAGAATGTTTGGGTTCCAACCACGATCGCCCCTACCCGTGAGCGCAATTCGTGAACGAAACTTTGCGATTGCAGTCCGCTGATGGGGGTGCGCTCCCCCACCTTTGCCGCCACACGTCCATCAAGGCTTTGCGCAAATTTCCAGGTGACAAAAGGGATACCTGTTCGCATCCGGTAATTCCACTCTCGGTTCAACGCGGATGAAAGCTCTACTTCGATCTCACCAATGACTTCTAATCCAGCGGCTCGAAGTGCGTTCGCCCCACCACGGGCCTCAATGTTCGGGTCGGGTTGGGCGTAGATGACCCGTTTGACACCGGCATCAATAATGGCATGAGTACACGGTGAAGTGCGACCAAAGTGCGAACATGGTTCCAATGAAACGTAGAGATCGGCGTTCACCGCCTTGTCTCCGGCGGCTGCAAGCGCTTCTACCTCGGCGTGCGCTGTCCCGGCACCACGGTGGTAGCCGGTTCCCACTACTTTCCCATTGCGAACGCATACTGCTCCAACGCGCGGGTTGGCTGAGTACGGACCATTCTTGGCCAGTTCAATAGTCTGCCTAATAAATTGCGTATCGATACTCACTTACGTCCCCACCAGCGCTTTAAGATCACGTACTACTTGGGCTGGATCAGGATTGGAGTAGACGCACGACCCGGCCACAAAAACATTCGCTCCGGCCTCTTTGCATTCCATGATGGTGTCCAGGGACACCCCTCCGTCAACCTCGATCCACATTTCCGCACCACCCATCTCACGCGCCTTAGCGACTTTAGGCATCATATTGCGCATGAATGGCTGGCCGCCAAAACCAGGTTCAACCGTCATGATCAGAATCATGTCGAGGTGCTCAAATAACCCATTAAGGGAGTCAAGGTCGGTTCCCGGGTTAAGGGCGGCGGCCGACCTGGCACCCGTTGATTTGATGTTCTTGCACAGAGTGCGGGGATCCTTTGCCGACTCAATGTGGAAAGTCACCGAATAGGCGCCTGCCTCTCCGTACGCCGGCGCCCAACGATCTGGATCGTTGATCATCAGATGTACGTCGGCTCGCAAAGACGTCTGCGCGATTACGCTGGCGACAACCGGTAGCCCGAAAGTCAGGTTTGGCACAAATTGGTTGTCCATGACATCAAGGTGAATCAAGTCTGCGACTCCTTCAACCTTGGATATTTCCTCACTCAGACGGCCCAGGTTGCTATTCAAAACACTTGGCGAAATCAGCATGCTCACAGACTATCTTTCGCGTACTAGACCCGGCGCAAAAGAGCGAAGAACATCGCGTCGGTCCCATGCACATGTGGCCAGAGTTGAACACACGGACCAGGTCCCAGATCACTCACTCCGGGGAATAAATTCCTGGCGTCTTCGAGTTGAACGTTGGAGCGAGCCTGGAGCGCGCTTTCAATAACGGTCCAGGTTTCCTCAAGATAGGGAGAACACGTTACATAAGCCACTATCCCGCCCACTCGCGTTGAGTCAATTGCAGCTAGCAGTAATTCTTCCTGCAGCCCCGCAAGTGCCAATGTATCTTTTCTCGTCTTGCGCCAGCGAGCTTCCGGTCTACGACGTAGTGCGCCCAGGCCTGAGCATGGTGCGTCGAGCAATACCCGATCGAAAAAGCGATTACCCCAGGGGCGCTCTCGCGCATCTCCTGTCAGTAGTGCGGCGGATGGACCTACAATTTTGCTCATCAGATCCACGCGATGTTTGTGGAGGTCAACGGCAATAAATTCGATGCCGGGAGGAACGGCGTCAGAAATGAGAGCAGCCTTGCCGCCAGGTCCGGCGCACATGTCAAGCCAAGCGCTTTCCGGACCGGTTGGCTCCGCCAGTAAAAATGCTTGCGCCACCAATTGACTACCCTCGTCTTGAACAATTGCAGTTCCCTCACGAACCGCATCAAGTTCCAGCGGGATTACCCCAGTAAGAACCCGAGCCTGCTTACTCCACCGACCCGGGATCGTTCCTTTGATTTCTAGATCCCCTGACCGAACTGCAATGACCGGATCCACCGCGGTGTTATTTGCCCGCAGGAGTGTCTCAAGGTCACCTGCGGCGAGTCCATTTCGAGCAAGGGATTCCTCGAAGGCTTGGACAATCCAGTCCTGATGCGAGTATCGACTACCCAGACTCAACGTTTCAATATCGAACTCTGATTTCGTGATGCAGCGCAAGACAGCATTAACGAATCCAACGCGAGCCTTTGTGTGACCCTCGTCTTTCCCTTTGGCGGTTGAGCGTGCCAATGACGCGCACGTATCCACCGCCGCATGATCGGGTACCCGCATGGCATAGATCTGGTGCACGCCCAAACGCAAGATGTCGACGATTTCCAATTCGACGTCGACCAAGGCGCGGGATGAACACTTCTGCGCCATCGCGTCGTAGAGGGACTGGTTGCGCAGAACACCGTAGGCAAGTTCCACGGTAAACGCTGCATCTCGTCCCATTAGTTTGTATTTGCGTAGCACTTGGGGCAACGCCAGATTCGCGTAGGCGCCCTCGTCTCGCACCAAGCGCAATAACTCAAGCGCTGCCAGACGCGGCTGGTCGTTGCTGGGATAATTCTTCGCTTCTTCTTCCATTAAGAAAATCTCACCGTTTCCCTGCGCAATCCGCGCAGCCAGTCTGTTGCATTCATGAATTTTTTCCCAGCAGGTTTCACCTGGGTTAGTTCAAGTGCATACGTCGCGCTGCCAACACATACGCGCTTGTCAACCAATGAAATGGCTCCCGGATCCAATTGAACATCGCGATTTACTACGACAGGAGCAATTGTCATTGA
>JBDNFV010000257.1:0-9259 GCA_041689635.1 Candidatus Nanopelagicales bacterium
GTCAGACCACTCTGGGCGATCACGTCCGCGTGGAAGCGGGCCACGAGCGGGTGGCTGGCCGCTTCGAGACCATCCCGGGTAAAAAACCAGTTCAAGCGTTCCTGGCCGCTGGCCCCCCAAGCATTGGCTGCCTTGTGCCGCAGGTCAACCTGTTCTAGTGCCGCTCGGACGACATCCGGGTCATGCCCCAGTGATCGCAGAAATGTGATGACCGCCAGTTCTTGGGTCCCATTCAGGGCCAGGGCTGTCCCGGCTTGGGAGATCAGGTCTTCGCTGGGAAGGGCTGTCACCCTCGAAGCCTAGGGGGTGTCCGGCGGCGTGGCTGGCACTCGGTTTGACAGAGTGCTAACTGTTGCGTAATCTTTGGTTTGGCACTCTCACCATGTGAGTGCTAATTTGCAGTGCCAAACATTCGCAAGTCGCGCCAGCTCTTGAAGCTGGTGCCCACGAGCCGGAGGAATAAACCGTGTCGGTTTCCATCAAGCCCCTAGAAGATCGCATTTTGGTACAAACCCTCGAAGCGGAGCAAACAACCGCATCAGGACTTGTTATCCCTGATACCGCCAAGGAAAAGCCACAAGAGGGCAAGGTTCTCGCAGTTGGACCAGGTCGCTTCGACGAAGATGGCGACAAGCGCATTCCCTTGGACATCAAGGTTGGCGACGTTGTCATTTACAGCAAGTACGGCGGCACCGAAGTGAAGTACGACGGCCAGGAGTACCTGTTGCTGTCTGCTCGCGACGTACTCGCCATCGTTGAAAAGTAAATGTGAATAGCACGTCTCAAGAATTAACCTTTTGATCTACTAGATCTTGTTCTGGTGAGCCCCGCGAATCCTTCGGGAGCCGTGGGGCTCGCGGCACGTCAGCACACATTTTTTTCCGGTACGACTCCACTTCATGATTGAGGGACTTACACCATGGCAAAGATGATTGAATTTGATGAAGATGCTCGTCGCAGCCTTGAGCGCGGAGTAAATGCACTCGCCGACGCGGTTCGAGTGACAATCGGCCCAAAGGGCCGCAATGTTGTTATTGATAAAAAATGGGGAGCCCCCACAATCACCAACGACGGTGTGACAATCGCCCGTGAAATTGAACTCGAAGATCCCTATGAGAACTTAGGCGCCCAACTCGCGAAAGAAGTGGCGACGAAAACCAATGACGTCGCCGGCGATGGAACGACCACGGCAACCGTCCTAGCTCAGGCAATGGTGACTGAAGGTTTGAAGCAGGTTGCTGCTGGCGCCGCACCAATGGCGATTAAACGTGGCATGGATGCCGGCGTGGCTGCCATGATCGAGGAATTAGCCGCGATGGCGCGTGAGGTTTCCGGCAAAGAAGAAATCACCAACGTTGCTGCGATCTCTTCACAGGATCGTGAAATCGGCGAGCTGATCGCTGACGCATTCGACAAGGTCGGCAAGGACGGCGTCATTTCGGTTGAAGAATCCAGCACCACCGCAATGGAGATGGAATTCACCGAAGGAATGCAGTTCGACAAGGGCTATATTTCGCCGTACTTCGTGACCGACCCAGAGAGCATGGAAGCGGTCCTTGAAGACCCGCGCATCCTGCTTGTTCAAGGCAAGGTTTCATCCGTCTCGGAAATCCTGCCTCTGGTCGAAAAGGTTGTCGAAACGGGCAAGCCACTATTGATTATCGCCGAGGACGTCGACGGCGAAGCGTTGTCAACCCTCGTTGTCAACCGGATCCGCGGAACATTTGCCTCATGCGCGGTGAAAGCACCAGCGTTCGGTGACCGCCGTAAGGCAATCCTTGAAGACCTTGCGGTGCTGACCGGCGCTCAGGTTGTCTCGGCAGATATTGGTCTTAAATTGGACCAGGTTGGCCTTGAGGTTCTCGGTAGCGCGCGACGCGTCGTCGTGACCAAGGACAACACCACCGTTGTTGATGGTGGCGGAAACACCGATGCTGTTGCCGAGCGCGTGGCGCAAATTAAGAGCGAGATCGAGCGCTCAGATTCGGACTGGGATCGGGAGAAGTTGCAAGAGCGACTGGCCAAGATTGTTGGCGGCGTTGTTGTGATCAAGGTCGGTGGCCACACCGAAGTTGAACTTAAAGAGAAGAAGCACCGGATCGAAGATGCCGTATCAGCAACTCGCGCGGCAATCGAAGAGGGAATTGTTTCTGGTGGCGGAACCGCCCTGGTTCAGGCTGCCAAGGTGCTCGACTCCAATCTGGGCAAGGTCGGCGACGAAGCAACAGGTGTTGCCATTATTCGTAAATCGACGTCCGAGCCGCTGCGTTGGATTGCGGAAAACGCAGGGGAGCACGGCTACGTCGTGGTTGCCAAGGTCGCTGGGTTGCCAGCCGGTCACGGACTCAACGCCGCAACCGGGGAATACGGTGATCTGATTGCCCAGGGCGTCATTGACCCGGTAAAGGTAACTCGTTCGGCGTTGCAGAATGCAGCATCAATTGCGGCAATGCTGCTGACGACCGAAGTACTCATTGTGGAAAAGCCAGCAAAGGCCGAACCAGATGCAGGCCACGGACATCATGGACACGGCCACTAATTAGCAAAAAAGCGTCGTAACACATAAATACGGTGGGGCCAGAAAGCTGGCCCCACCGTATTTATGTGTTGAAAAACTTAGGAAGCGGTAGCAACCCTGGTGGGGTTGCCGATTGTCGCGCTGTCGATTACGCCGCCAACCGCAGCAGTTGCCTGTAGGCGTCCGGCATAAATATCTTCGCGCTCGTCCTCGGTGAGACCGCCCCAGACACCGTAGGGTTCGCGAACGGCAAGGGCATGTTGGGCGCACTGGACTTTGACCGGGCAAGCGGCACAGATCGCTTTAGCGGAGGCATCTCGATTTACCCGGGCCGGTCCACGCTCGCCTTCGGGGTGGAAAAAAACGTTGGGGTCTTCACCGCGGCACAGACCAATCAACTGCCAATCCCAAATATCAGCGTTGGGGCCAGGAAGACGAGATACATCAGCCATGATAACTCCTTGGTTGTTCGTTCAATCAGTGACCAAATCATACAAATCGTTTCATAGGTTGGTCAACATTTTGAGCTGTGAGTTGAATCACAAGATGCGCAAATCGTCCTAATGCCCCACAATTAGGGGTGCGAAAACCTGCGGCAAGTGCTTCCCAGCAGGAAATAGGTGACCTTTCGGTGAGTGTCGCAGTGGCGGCGCGCCGATTGGGTGTGGCGCCAGCCACATTGCGCACCTGGGATCGCAGATACGGATTGGGTCCCAGCCAGCGTGATGGCGGATCACATCGCCGCTATTCACCCTCGGACCTCGCTCGTCTGGACTACATGTCGTCTTTGGTTCGGTCCGGGATTTCACCCGCGCAATCAGCGGCCGCAGCGCTGGCCCGAGAATTCACGCTCGGCCAGGCCGATGAACCGGGCAGCGTGGGTAACGTGGGCGTGGCGGGCGTGGTGAGCGTTTCGGCCGAGCACACCAAAGAGAGCCCCAATGGCTCCCTGGGAAGAAGCGGCGGCGGTAACGTCGTGGCAACACCGGGTGGTGATCGCCGCACCCGCGGGTTGGCGAAGTCGGCGAGTGCCCTTGACCAAGTGGCGTGCGCGTCGATCATCTGCGAGTCGGTGCGCGAAATGGGCGTCATTGCGACCTGGAACGAAGTCCTTCTGCCGGTGTTAAAAAGTATTGGTGAGATGTGGGAGTTGCGTCAATGCGGTATCGAAGTTGAACACGTTCTGTCCACGGCCATTCAGGCTGAGTTTTCACGATTTGCTTCAGATGCAGTAACAAACCCGATGCGCGGAACGGTCGTGCTGGGATCCATGAGCGGCGATGAACATCAACTGGCACTGTGGGCCGTCGGTGCCGGACTGGCGGAGCAAGGGATTCGCTTTATGCATCTTGGTGGAGGAATACCACTGGAGAGCGTGGGTGACGTCATTTCTCGAACCGGTCCGCGCGCGGTCTTTTTGTGGTCTCAAGTTCGAGACACGGCGGATTCTCGTCGACTCGCCGAACTGCCGTCACTGCGCCCGAACCCTCGTATTGTGATTGGCGGTCCCGGCTGGATGAATACACCTCCGGCAGGAGTCCACGTGGCGGCAAGTTTGCAGGCCGCGGTCGCTCTCATCAGCGAAGTGGTGGACGACTAGCCTAGGCTTTTCACCTCAAGGAGGCCGCATGGTTGAGCGAGTAAGCAAGGTCGCGTTCCTTGGATTGACATTTGATGATGTCCTACTTTTGCCGGGTCTCTCTGATGTCGTACCTAGCGAGGTAAACACATCAGCCAACGTCACCAAGAATATTTCCATTCAAATGCCGTTGGTGTCCAGTGCCATGGACACCGTTACTGAATCGCGGATGGCAATCTCCATGGCGCGTCAAGGCGGAGCCGGGGTTCTTCACCGTAATTTGCCCATTGAAGCGCAGGCAGCACAAGTGGACTTGGTGAAGCGCAGTGAAGCGGGAATGGTGCACGACCCCATTACTTGCCTTTCCACTGACACGCTGGCTGATGTGGATCGACTCTGCAGCCGTTACCGCATTAGTGGTGTTCCGGTCGTTGACCGCGAAGGAACCCTGGTGGGAATTGTGACCAATCGCGATATGCGATTCGAGGAGAACATGTCTCGCGCCGTCAGTGAGGTGATGACCCCCATGCCATTGGTGACGGCGCCCGTCGGTGTCGCGCCCATGGACGCGCTAAACCTGCTCGCCACGAAAAAGGTTGAAAAACTCCCCTTGGTTGACGAAAATGGAAAACTACGCGGATTGTTCACTGTCAAAGACTTCGTGAAAGCGGATCAATACCCCCATGCATCGAAAGATTCACTCGGTCGGCTCATTGTTGGCGCAGCAATTGGTGTTGGCGATGAGTCATTTAAGCGGGCAACGGCGCTGGTCGCGGCCGGGGTTGATTTCCTGATCGTTGATACCGCGCACGGTCACTCGCGAGCCGTTCTGGAGATGGTGGCTCGCGTCAAGAAAGAATTCAATGTCGATGTCGTCGGCGGAAACGTGGCGACCCGTGAAGGAGCCCAAGCACTCATCGACGCGGGCGCTGACGGTGTCAAAGTCGGTGTTGGCCCGGGTTCAATCTGTACCACCCGAGTTGTCGCCGGAGTCGGTGTCCCACAAATCACGGCCATCGAAGAGGCCGCCTGCGTCGCGCGAGCTGCCGGAATCCCGGTGATAGCAGACGGGGGAATCCAGTACAGCGGCGATATTGCCAAGGCGATTGTTGCTGGAGCCAACACCGTGATGCTCGGCTCATTGCTGGCGGGGTGTGAGGAAGCCCCCGGAGATGTCGTGTTCGTCAACGGTAAGCAGTTCAAGTCATATCGCGGAATGGGCTCAATAGGTGCAATGCAAAGCCGCGGTGAGGCGCGTTCCTATTCAAAGGACCGTTACGCCCAAGACGACGTGTTAAGTGATGACAAACTGGTGCCGGAAGGAATTGAAGGCATGGTTTCCTATCGAGGACCACTTGGCGCAGTCGCCCATCAACTCGTCGGTGGGCTGCGGGCAGCCATGGGTTACGCCGGTGCACACACCATGGCCGAACTCGGTGAGAAAGGTCGTCTCGTGCAAATCACGGCGGCCGGGCTACGCGAGAGTCACCCGCATGACATTCAAATGACAATCGAAGCACCAAACTACTCAGGGCGGTAATCATGGTTGAAGTCGTCATCGGCGGGACCAAGTCTGCCCGCCAAGGTTTTTCATTCGATCAAGTTGCGATTGCCCCGCAGCGTCGCACGCGTGACGCATCCGAGGTTTCAACCGCGTGGAATATTGACGCCTACAAATTCGAAACCCCTCTGATAGCTGCACCGATGGACTCGGTGGTCTCACCGGAGAGCGCGGTCACGATCTCACGCAACGGGGCTCTTGCGGTCCTCAATCTTGAAGGTTTGTGGGGGCGCTACGAAGATCCAACTCTTTTTTTAAAAGAGATAGCTCACGCTGATCCTGAATTGGCAACAGTTTTATTGCAACGATTGTATTCGGATAAACCGGTTGACCTTGAATTAATCAAGAACCGCATTGCAGAGCTCAAGGAAAGTGGAATCACCGTCTCGGTTGCCGTGTCCCCGCAGCGAACCGCCGAGCTTGCACCGATTGCAGCAAGTAGCGGTGCCGAAATTTTGGTTATTCGGGGAACGACAGTTTCGGCTGAGCATGTTGCGGTGGGCGGTGAGCCGTTAAACCTCAAAAGTTTCATTCATGAGATGGACATCCCAGTCATTGTTGGGGGCTGCGCGACAGCTCAGGCTGCCCTGCACCTGATGCGAACCGGTGCTGCCGGCGTCCTCGTGGGTTTCGGTGGCGGTTCATCCCACACCACAGCTGAAGTCCTCGGTGTTCGAGTACCCATGGCGACGGCGATCGCCGACGTTGCTTCGGCGCGTCGGGACTATCTTGATGAATCCGGTGGACGCTACGTTCACGTGATAGCTGATGGGTCCATGGGCAATAGCGGAGACATTGTTAAAGCATTCGCTTGCGGCGCCGATGCGGCAATGATTGGTTCGGTTCTTTCTCGCGGCACCGACTCACCCGGCGGCGGCACCCATTGGGGCTCGGAAGCATGGCATGCGACCCTCCCACGCGGTGAACGACACCAAATGAAACAGGTAGGAACCCTAGACCAAATTCTCAATGGCCCGGCAACAACCGGTGACGGAACCATGAACCTTGTTGGCGCATTGCGTAAAGCAATGGCGACAACCGGCTACAGCGACCTGAAAGAATTTCAACGCATTGACATGATTGTTTCCTAGCCGTGACCAGGGTCATCGAAAATTCGAGTTACTGGTCGCGACTCGCCGTTCTGCCGACTAATACGTCGAGTCAATCCATCACCATCACCTCGCCGTACGGACCAGAGTTGTATTCGCTGAAACTGTCAACAAAAGGTGACGTAGCAACCGCCGTGGCAACTGCCCGATCAGCACAGATCACGTGGGCCGCCAGTTCGCTAAAAGCACGCGCCCAGGTGATTCTTCGCTTTCACGATCTGGTCCTTGCGAGTAAAGGCGAACTCCTTGATCTCATTCAATGGGAAACAGGCAAACCTCGGCGTGATGCAAATGAGGAATTACTCGATGTAACTCTGAACGCGCGCTACTACGCGCGGCACCTCGGCGCACTCAAAAACCGGAAGCATTCTGGCGCCTTTCCACTGCTCATCAGCGCAATTGAACGACACGTCCCCGTGGGTGTGGTCGGAATTATTGCCCCATGGAATTACCCGCTAACCCTGGCCGTGAGTGACGCACTGCCAGCGCTACTGGCCGGCAACGGTGTGGTGCTGAAGCCAGATCCCCTGACGAGCGTCACCGCGCTCTACGTCATTGATTTGCTCTATCAAGCAGGTCTGCCCAAGGGACTCTTTGGTGTTGTGATCGGCGACGGAGTAAAACTGGGCACCCCGCTGATCAACCAGGTTGATTTCCTGATGTTCACCGGATCAACCAAGGTTGGACGAATTGTCGCCGCGCAATGCGGGGAGCGCCTGATTGGTTCAGCATTAGAACTTGGCGGCAAGAACGCCATGATCATTCGCGCGGATGCCGACATCGACAAGGCAGCCGAGATCGCAACGCGTGCATGTTTTGGAAACACGGGTCAGTTGTGCATCAGTATCGAGCGGCTCTATGTCCACACTAGTATCGAACAGGAATTCCTCGACGCTTTCATGCGCAGAACTCGGGCAATGACGTATCAGGGCAGCGTCGGCTGGGGAGGTTCCTACGGCCCGCTCATTTCACCCGATCATGCGACTCGGGTTATGGCCTTTATTTCCGATGCTCGCGACAAAGGCGCCACTATTCAAACGGGCGGTGAACTCATCGGCAACGCCACGATCGCGCCAACAATTCTTACGGGTGTCGCCGAGAGCATGAATGTCTGCCGCGAGGAGACCTTTGGCCCCGTCGTCTCCATCAGTACCTTCTCAAATGATGCACAAGCGATTCAATTCGCCAACGACTCCGAGTACGGGCTCAATGCCAGCGTAATTTCCCGGGATAAAAAACGCGCCATGGCCATTGCCAAGCAACTGCGCGCAGGCACCGTGAACATCAATGAAGGTTATGCAACCGCGTGGTCAACCCTTGGCTCGCCCATGGGTGGATTTGGCGCGTCGGGGCTTGGCCGCAGGCATGGTTTGGCTGGGATCGTGCAATACACGGAGTCACAAACAATTGCCACCCAAAACGCATTAGGTTTCGGTCCACCATTTGGTCTCAGTGATGAGACGTGGGGGAATCTACTCACCACTTCATTGGGGCTGATGAAAAAAATTGGCTGGCGCTAGGGACCGTTAGCCAATACCGTGCGCGGCGCCTCGTTGCGTCTGGGCCCGTGTTGGTGAGTCTGGAACGCCAGTTCAGTCCCGTGGTGATTAAGGTTAGGCAATGAATCTGGCCTCAAAGACGTATCTGCGATCGTCTTTTATCGGGGCGATTCTGTTTTTTTTGCCATTGGGAATTATCGCGTTGTCATTCGCTTTCACGGCACGCCGACGGCTTGAAAAAGGTGACGAAAGCGGAGCAGTCGCCGCTTCTCGGTGGGCTCGAAGATTCATGGTTGCCACATTTGTGATCGGCGGAGCCATCTATTTTCTGCTCGTGGTTGCATTCTTGGCCCTTGGTGCTTTTAGCAGTTGACCTCACCGCTACTACGCTTGGGCAATGCCGTCGAATCCATCAGGGCCCGTACTTGTTGTTGACTTTGGCGCCCAGTACGCGCAGTTGATTGCCCGCCGAATTCGTGAAGAAAACATCTATTCTGAAATTGTCGCCCACACCATGACGGCAACGGAAGTCAGCGCAAAATCCCCTTCGGCAATTGTTCTCAGCGGTGGTCCATCAAGTGTCTACGCACCGGGTGCACCAATATTCGATTCGGAGATATTGGATCTCGGGATCCCAGTTTTCGGGATTTGTTATGGCTTTCAACTCATGGCTCAGTCACTCGGTGGGGAAGTGACACACACCGAAACCAGTGAATATGGCCGCACCGAACTCACAACAACAACGGCAAAGATCTTTTCCGATGTCCCTGAATCCATTTCAGTCTGGATGAGCCACGGCGACGCCGTGACGTCTGCGCCGCCGGGTTTCAGTGTGTGCGCGGTCTCCGCGGGAGCCCCGGTCGCCGGCTTTGAAGACCTTGAGCACTCGCGTGCCGGTGTGCAGTTCCACCCTGAAGTTTTGCACTCGGAGTTCGGTCAGAAAGTCCTTTCGAACTTCCTGATTCACGTGGCCGGGTGCGAACAGAGTTGGAC
>JBDNFV010000258.1:0-1780 GCA_041689635.1 Candidatus Nanopelagicales bacterium
CCGTTGCGCTCAATATTGCGTGGAATTGCGGTTGCGCGCGGTGAGGTGATGTATGTCGGCAGAGTTTGCGGGACCGCATCCCAGCCGGGTACTTCTTCTTCCCATGGGTCCCAGTTGGCGAAGTCGTCGAGTTCAGCCTTTTGGAGTTCGGCGCGACTGCGGGGACGATCGCGCACGATTGCTTCACGCGAATGGTCAACTTCATCGAATTCACGGTAGGACCGTTTGGAATCGCGAGCCGGGGCCTGGTCCCGCTTGGAAGCGGTCATCATGGTCGTGAGAAGGAACGCACCCAGGAGTAGCCCGGCCGCGATGGCGACGAAAGCGGGAATAAATCCGAGAACTGTTCCGATTAATGCAAGTGCGGTCACACTCGTCAGTGCTGCGAGCACCATTGAACGCCGCTTGGCCGCTTGGCTGCGGGCTCGATCCCGGGGAGAAGTGAAATCACGCTTGTGACTCACCGTCCGGGCCGACGTGTTTTGCTTGGAATCAGCACGGTCACCCAGTGACCTCATTGCCGAACTAAATCGGGCTGTTGACCGCACTTCACTTACTTGATCTTGACGCTTCAGCCAGATGGGGATCAAAACGGCGGCCCAAAGACCAATGATCACTACATAGATCAAACCGGTCACAAGCGCAACGTTAGATGTACGCGCCTACTTCCTTTGGTATTGCACGTTATCTTAATTTGGCGTGTCGCGAAATTTAACGAAACCTATATGATCGCGCCAGTCGCCATCGATATGTAAATAACGTGGCCGGAATGACTCTTGGGTAAATCCTGCTTTCAACGCAACCGCACGCGACGCAGTGTTTTCTGGCCTCGCATTTATTTCAATGCGGTGCAACATCATTGTGTTGAAACAGTAATCGGATGCCATTTCCACGCAGGTTGTCATGAGTCCACGCCCGGCAACACTTTCGTCAATCCAGTAGCCAAAGAATGCACCGCGAGATGAACCACCCCATAATCCGCCAACGGTGAATTGGCCGACAAATTTGCCCTCGAATTCAATGGCAAAGGGGAGTGCACGACCTTCGCGGGCCTCTCGCTTCATGATCCGCATCATCGCGTTGTAGGTGGGAGGTCTTTGACCAACCATGACACCCTCCGGGGGCATGGTCGCATCCCACTGTTTTAGCCAAGCAGTATTTCGCTTTCGGATTTCTCGCCACGCCCGCCGATCCGACAACCGCAATGGGCGCATCACAAGTTGTCCTTGCGTTAACGTGACCGGCCAAAAACCAGGAACCGTCATCGTGGTTACTGAGCACCGCTTGATCCGGTTAATCCAGACCGCGTGAATTCCTGTAACCACGCTTTGAGTTCAGGACCAATATCTTGCCGCTGTGTTGCCAAGGTGATGACCGCCTGTAAATAACCAAGTTTGTCGCCGGTGTCATAGCGTCTGCCGTCAAAGACAACTCCACGAACTCCACCACCTTGCTCAGGCGGCATGGTTGCCAACACCCGGAGGGCATCGGTTAGTTGAATTTCGCCTCCGCGACCAGGAACAGTGTCCTGGAGGACTGCAAAAACCGCGGGATCCAGAATGTAGCGACCGATGATTGCCAGATCACTTGGCGCATCAGCAACGTCAGGCTTTTCAACCAAATCCGTGACACCAACAACGCCAGCGTTTGGTGGTCCGTCGGTGGACACGCACCCGTAGAGCGAGATTGTTTCGCGGGGTACTTGCATCAAACACAGCACCGACCCGCCGCTTTCGTTTCTGATTTCGATCATGCGGTCCAGGATGGGATCACGCGCATC
>JBDNFV010000259.1:0-3501 GCA_041689635.1 Candidatus Nanopelagicales bacterium
GCTTTGCAACCCACTCAAACTTTTGCCTCAGTCCCTGGCCCCAGGCGAAGTCTGAAGTGTGGCGCTGCGTGTGTGCGAGGACAATGCTCGGGGCTATTCCCAGTTCGCCCGCGAGTTTCTTCACCGCCGCAACATTGCGCTTGAGGGGCAACCGAACTTGCCACTCGCTAGGGATCAGAATTTCTGATGCGTAGGTATCGGCCTCGCGCTCGGCAGCGGTGCCTGCACTGTTGAGATACAGACCCTTGTCACCATGCAGCAGGACGTGACCGATTTCGTGAAAGAGGGTGAACCAGAGTTGGTCATCGCCTTTCCATAGTCCTGAAAGCTGGATAACCGGTGTCCCATTGAGCCAACGAGTTGCTCCGTGGATACCCAAGGCTGGGACCGGCGGAATGAAACATAGGACCACGCCGACACTGTGGAGTTTTGCCTGAGCCTCGTGAATGGTTTCCATCAAATTCCCGCGGGTCAGGCCACGAAGGACGGGGATCAATCCCTGAAGTCCAGCCCGATCAAAATTGGGAACACTGCGTAGTTGGTTGTTGTGCTGCTCAGCTAACGCCAGCCACACTGACAAGGCGGGAAAGTCCACACGGCCGACAGCGGATCGGCGGTACGCAACACTGCCATGCGTCCATGTCGCCCAGAAAGCATCAAAACTCGCAACGCGGAGGATTCTCAGTAATTGATCAACGGTGCCAGCGTGATCTCGGGAGTTCGCCGTTATGAATCCGAACTTGCGCAGGTACGTGAGTGGAAACTCCTTCGCCTGCACATATTCGACGGCAAGATCTTCTTGAGTAACTTCACGAGCTAGCGCACTGCGGTAACCGGACTCGTAGAGGCTCCAAAGCCGAGCAGGAACACCGGTCACTCGCTCCAACGCAATTGCAAGCAGGTGAGATAGCGGAGCTTTTCCGTCAAGTAGTTCACTCACGTGCTTTGAAGTGACACCGAGTCTGCGCCCAAGTTCAGCAGCATTGATGCCTTCGTCCTCTATCCACTCTGAGATGAAGTCACCGGTGGTCACGACATAGTCGAATTTAGTACTCATGATTTGCTCCTTCCGTTACTCATAAAAAATCTAGTGATAGTCGATAATCTGGACGACGAGGACAGTTACCAGATCGCCTGGCTCAGGTTGGACGATCAGTCGCCAGTTTCCTGTCAGACGCGCCGACCACTGTCCAACTCGGTCCGCTTTTAATTCTTCCCATCTTCCTGACCCTTCAAGGAGATCAGCCATGTCTGCGACGTATGAGAGTTCGGCTATTCTGAGTTTGAGTTTCTTTGCAACGTTTACTCCCAGAACTTTTTGCATTCGACGCGAATCGGTACACACCTTCTCGATGTCCCGAGTCGCGTAGCGCAATTCCACAACAATATATTACCTAAATCGTAACACATTGACAACTAACTGCTGATTGCCTCGACCACAGTGTTGGCTTTTATTGTCGATTCGTCATCCACAGGCTGGCTTTGCCTATGGAGTTATTTCTTCGCTGGTTCTAGCCTGACATTTGCTAGAGAAGTTGCGTTGTGTCGGACTCGCTCTCACTAACTTCGCTCCAGAGCTTCGCTGCTCGTGTTGTTTGTGGGTAATCAGCGAAGGGATGCGGGGGTGATGTCAAGGATGAAATCTTCTCCCAAAAGAAAATGCCCAGCTGTGAGGCTGAGCAAATTCCTAGGATCCGTACCAACAAAACGGAGTCCAGCATGGGTCGGGACGTTCACGGTCAGTTTTGCTGCACGTGAATCGTTTCGGTGGCTAATCCTCACGACCTCCACGTTTGGCTGGGAATTACAACTCGTTATTGGCCGGCCTGGTTGACTCCGTATTGCGCCCGGGTGCACATGAGTCCCTCGAATTACCGTTGGTCGATCAGGCCAGAGTATGTGGAGGCCGAATTTCCCTCCCGTCTAACTATTCCAATATTTAACGTAGCAATGAGAAGAGACGAATAAGGCATCGAAGTAAAAGATAAGAACGAGAAATAAACGTACCCGACATTTTGCGAGCAAACTTGTTCATTGGAATCAAAAGATGTCGACAATTCGATGGCGGTTTAACGACATAAATCCGTTTCTGGCCTGAATTTGATGATGTTTTTTTGGGTTCTTATCCACAGTGCGCGCATGCATATTGACCAGGAGTGTGGTGCCTCCTAGATTTTTAAGCACGTGATACACGTGTTGGTTTGGTGTCACTTCTGTGATTTCCGCCCTTGACCTCGCAGCCCGTTCAGGTGCGCGGGCAATCTGCGGGGAGATCGGGGGTGAAGGGTAATGGAAGATTGCCCACCAAAAAGAAAATGCCCAGTTGGGAAACTGGGCACATTCCTATGGTCCACACACTACATGCGGATCATAGCACGGGTCGTCGTGTTCTTGGCCAGCGTTGCTTGCCGAGAATTTTTCGATGGCTAATCCATGCGCGCTGGCACTGATGAAGTGTTAACGCGTTAGCCGGGCGGTGGCAGCTTAGGTTGCCACCGCCTCCTTGTGCCGAAGTTGTTGGCTAGCGATAAGTCCAAGGAAGGCGGTGACGCCGAGGTCAAAACCGAGGTCGTCAACTTTCTTGAGTTTGCTTGCGGTGATAGACACTGCGATTGCCGGGTAAAACTTTTTTAAGGAACGCAGTGGTTGTTGGAATCCGTCGGAGAAGGGTTCAACGGAGGAACCAAGCACGAGATTGTCCATCAGCGCCATGAGCGGTAGCACCTGCTCTTGTGAAATATTGATGCGTAATAGGTAGCGCGCAATTTCCTCATAAACCGCCAGAGCATGATCCAAGTTGATCCCTGTTCGAGTGATTATTGAGGCTGCGACGGGATGGGCACGGTAAGCATTGCGGTAACTGGTCATGAACCTGTGTAGGTCTTGTAGGTCACTGGATTCCGCGAGAATTGTCACGTCAATTGTTGCGTTGATATGACGGTGCATAATTTGGATTACCTCGTCTATGCCGCTGACATGGGCGTAAAGCGAGGGGGCTTTGACTCCAAGCCGGGTTGCGATTGCTCGCACGGTGAGTTCTGACTCAAGGGTGGCCTCGTCGAGGATTGCAAGGGCTGCTGCCGCTATCCGATCAGGCGTGACAGCCACGGCGGGACGGTTCCGCGTGGGCCGATTAGGTAACGATTGATTACTAATTTGTTAAATCCCTTCCCCCGCTAGCCTAACAGCGTTAGGCTCCGCAAATGTCGAAAGCGCCAAATGCACTGGAAGTGCGGAATGTCACGAGAATATTCCCAACCCCTGAGGGCACTGAAGTTCGAGCGCTAGATGACGTCAGCCTAGACATTATCGAGGGTAGCTTCACGGTGCTACTGGGACCATCTGGTTGCGGCAAGACAACTCTTTTGCGTTGCATCGCCGGATTAGAGTCACCGGATCACGGTGAAATTTTCCTACGAGGGGTTCGAATCGACGAGCAGCCCGTTTGGCAACGTAGGGTGAATACAGTATTTCAGTCCTACGCTCTTTTCCCACATATGA
>JBDNFV010000260.1:0-13410 GCA_041689635.1 Candidatus Nanopelagicales bacterium
CCCGTGTAATCCGTTGCCACAAGGGCCCAACCCAGTTGGATCATGCTGGGTAGAAACTTCGTTAACTGTGATGTGGGATCACTCGCTCGGGAAGGTGCACATGCATCACCTTCCCCGACCGTGCCATGTGTCCAAGCAACTATTGGCCGCGGCTCCTGCGGGTTCGGGCCCGTTGGAATAAACGCCATTCCACTGGCGGCAGCCAGATCGCCATTGTCGAGTTCGGTCACGTAAAGAATTCTCAGGGACTGGGCGCCATCAACATCGGTGCCGAGGGGCTCCACGCGCAGCAGGTCACCAGGTTTCCCTACCAAAGGGGTAGGTGGGGTGTAAAACGGTTGTAGGTCGCTCTGCTTCACTGACGTATCCACTCTGCTTGACATTATGTTTGCGGCGAAGAAAAGGGCCAGCCCGGTCATAATCGCTAGGACTCCGATCGCCCACGATTTAAGGATGCCCATGCCAGCAGCGTAACGGGTAAGAGATGATGTACGGGTGAGAAACGAGTCTAATGACAAAGAGCCTGTAGTCGCGATTTCAATCGATAGTCCGATTGGGACCGAGGCTTTCAATTCTGCCTTTTATGCTGCAAGATCGGTCGCAACAGGGGCACTGGGGCTTGCACGATTCGCGACCGAGACCACGGTGTATCTGGTCACCGAGTCGACAAAAGTAATCGCGAACTCAATTCTTGATACGGTTGTGCCGGTTGCTGTCAACGCGGTTGTTTCCAGAATCGACATTAACAAGATTGTCGCTCAAGTAGATATCACTCCGATTCTTGATCGGGTTCCCATGACTGAGATTGCCGACTACATCATTGAGGAAATTGATTTGCCTAGTTTGGTTCGCGAAAGCACAGGTGGTGTGGCCGATGGCTTATTAGGCACATTACGTTTTCAAGCGATTCAAACCGACAACTTCGTCAGTGACATTGTGGATCGGATCTTTTTTCGACAGAAAATGCGGGCAACCACTCGAGAAGTATTGGTTGGACATGCCACCATTTAGCCAGTTCCGAAAGACACTCGTCCCAGCGGCGCAAGTATATTCCAGTTCCTTACCCGAGCGTGCCCGTTCCATTCAAGGTTTGAGGGCCGGATTTACCAGTCGCGTGATTGCCGCGTTCATCGATATCGGGCTGGTTGCGCTGTTGGTGCTGGGCGCTTGGGGTGGCTGGGAAGCTCTTCGATACATCCTGACTGTTTTTTACACCTTGCCAGCGGCAACGGGCATCCCGCTGTTAATCATTGGCTATTTCACGATGTGGATTTATTGGACGTGGAGCTGGTCGATCGGTGGTCGTTCATTAGGCAACATCTTGATGGGATTGCGAGTGCAAACGCGACATGGCGGCAATCTTGGACTGGGGTTAGCTGCACTTCGATCATTTCTTTCGGTCGTTTTTGCCCTCGGGCTGCTCTGGGCAATTATCAGCCGAACAAATAAATCGGTGCAGGATATTGTGCTGGGCACCGAAGTTGTTTTTGATTGGGCACCGCTTTTGCCTAAGGTTGACATCACATTCGCCATGGAAAAGAACATGACTCAGGGCGGGAACTAACGCTTTATTTTATTATTATCATCAGGATCTTGATCAGGCCCAGCGAAAATGACAGAGCTGCGACAATGAAAGTTAAAGCACCCGATGTCGTCGTGGAACTTTTGTATTGATGTGTTGATGTCATTACCACCAGAGCGACGGCAACAAAAGCAATTGCGGCGAGAATTACCGCGAAAACCACTGACTCGGAAAGGGCAAGGCGAGCGAGAGCAAAACCGGCAATCGACAGTGCTAAAGCCGTTTTTCGCCACGACAAAAGAGTCCGTTCCTGCGGCATTCCTTCATCAGTTGGTTGCATGTGCGGTATCCGTTACAAGAAGGCGATTGCGACAATGACCGCAGCGGCTACCACCGTGCCGGAAAGCAGGGCAAGGGCCGGTGAATTCTTGAGCGGCGTGCGTTCCCGAACGGACCGTTCAACTCGCGCCCAGGAAATCCAGGCCCACAGCGAAATAATGGAGCCAATACCGAGAAGTAGAATGGAGAGCGTTTTACGGGTATCAACTGCCATGTCCACGGCGAATGCATTGAGGACGATACCGCCCGCAATAAAGGCAAGACCTGTTCTAATCCAAGATAAAAAAGTTCGTTCATTTGCAAGCGTATATTCTGGATCGGGTTCACTCCCACGGGAGTAGATAAACTTGGGGCGCCGAACTCTTTGTGGTGGATTATCTTCCGGGGTCTCGTTCGGGGTCATAACTAAATTCTAACCGTAGTCGTCTCCGAAGCTAGGAATTTTAGTAGTTATAGCCCGACGTGAGTCAAGAGTTTGCTGCTATCTCAAGCAGATACAACTGATGGGTGGCTCGAGTGCACGCGACGAAAATATCGGATCCGCGCACTCCTTGACGCCCAATGTGATCTGGGTTCACAACAAAAACCACATCAAACTCGAGACCTTTTGTTTCTTTGGCACTCAACACAGCAATTCGGAAATCGATCGCGGCGGGTCCAAAGCCGAGGTCGGTCGACGTATTATGAAACTTTTCTTGCCAGCTCGTTAAGAGACCATCCGGCAAAATTACACAAGCGCGCCCTGTATGGTCTGCCAACGTATTTGTCAGGAAATCGAGCACTTCACTTTCACTCACTCGCATATTAACGGTGGGGGAGCCGTTTCTGATCGAGACCAATTCTGGTGGTGTGCCACCCGCTCTGGCAAGCTGCTGCATCGCGGTCTGCACGGTTTCCTCCGTGATGCGATAGGTGACGTTGAGACTAAACAAAGCGAGTTTTTCACCGGCCCAAGCTAGTGCCTCGTTCCAGTCTCGAGCGCCAGCAGGATGTGAAGACTGTTGAAGGTCACCGACGATCGTCATTGATTTGCGCACGGCCCGACGTTGAATTGCCCGCCAAGCCATTTCACTTAACTCTTGTGCCTCGTCGACCACGATATGTCCGTAAACCCATTCGCGGTCAAGATATGCGCGTTCTGCGACGGTCGATGAGTGCGCGGGACTACCGTCTCGATTCCCGTATCGCATTTCACCGGCATCGAGTTCCGCGTATTCAGAACGTGATTCGCGTAACGCGGCTACCGGGCGAATCCATTCACCAAGGAGCTCGGCACATTCATCTAATAGGGCAACATCATCAGTAGTCCATGGACGGCCAGGCTCGCGGAGAAGCAAACCTTGCTCGCGGGTTGAAAGGTCGTCAGAGGAAACAAGTCGAAGAAATCCTGGATCGGAAAATAGTTTGGTAAGAACCTTTTGCGGAGTTGTCGGCATCCACATGAGGTTCAAGACCCGACGCACGTTGCGATCATCAATAAAATCTGCTAATAATTCGCCGCGTGTTTCGTAGTCAAGTTGCTCATGGCCCTGATCGTTGGCCAAGTTTCTTGCCAGGTATTCAAGTACCCGCTTAAGAAAAATCTCACGATTTAAATGGTAGGTGCCCCGCTTTGAAAGTGACTTAACACAATCGCGGATCTGTGCCCTCGTAATGTGAAGTTTGGTTCCACCTTCTGTTGTTATGTTGACTTGGGAGTCTGGGATATTCGACAAATGTGACACAGCATTGGTAAGCACCTGTGCCATTTTTGCCCGGCCCTTCACACCAGAAACCTCAAAGGTGTCGTCGATCGTGGCGTTAACCCCTGGAAATAGTTGCCCAGGGGTCAGCAGAACAATGTCAGTTTCACCCAGACTCGGTAACACTTGATCTATGTACCGTAAGAACGCGGTGCTGGGTCCCACTATCAAGATTGCATCTTTTGCCAGTCGCTCGCGATGGGTGTACAGCAACCAAGCGGCACGGTGTAACGCAACGACTGTCTTACCCGTTCCTGGGCCACCCTGGACAACCGTAATTTGATTCAAAGGACTACGAATAATGACATCTTGATCGGTTGCGATCGTCGCAAGAATGTCAGCCATCCGGCCATCCCGTGGTGCC
Source organism: Candidatus Nanopelagicales bacterium (assembly GCA_041689635.1). Classification (GTDB taxonomy): domain Bacteria; phylum Actinomycetota; class Actinomycetes; order S36-B12; family S36-B12; genus UBA4592. Next base: position 3,968 of record JBDNFV010000260.1, read on the forward strand.
GCAACCGAGTCCTTGGCGGCCTGATAACTCCCCTCACCAGGTTCGGTTAAAATTTCGTCGTCCACGTGGGTGACCAGTTGTTTACCGTTAACGCTCTTAATTGAAATTCGACGGCGTAGGACGGTATTCATTCGGTTTGCAGTTGTTGCTTGATAAAAAGGAGCAGCATTGGGGGCTCTCCAGTCAATCAGTGCGATGTCCCCGGAATCGGTCCGCAGGCCGACCCGGCCGATTCGATGGGTCTCCTGCGTGTCGCTATCGATTCGCCCGAAGTAGAGGCGATTTCTGGCAGCATCCACCGAACGCAGTTGTGAACGCAGATTGTCTGCATGGGCCTCTCGCTCAAGGTCATCTTGTCCCGTTCCTGTCGAGGGGGCATCTGCGAGGTTATTCATCCGGGTGGTTAAGTGTTCACGTTGAGAGGCCAACAGGGAATAGGCGGTATCGGTAAATATCTGTTCTTCGCCTAAGACACCGGTCATAATTCCCCTCCCTTAGCGCGTTGGTTTCCCGGCATCGCCAGAAATTGGTAGTCAACTATGTCACGCCGGTAAGTGCGAGGCGTGTGCCGGTCTTTGATTTCGCATGGGACAGACTCCGTACATGAAGAATGTGCCGGTTTTTCACCCTTGGTCGGTGCCCCTCGTCGGTGTCGAACTGGTCATGGGTTCACTTCCTTTTTCAGATGCGGAGTCCAGTACCGTGCAGGAAGTACGAGAACTTGGCCGGGATTGCGCCCGTCAGGCGGCAGCTAAATTATTAAACGATCCGGCCGGTGAACTCACGTATTCTTCGTCGGGCGCTCCGCTATGGACGAGCGGCGAAAGTCAGGGACACCTGTCGATTTCCCACACCGGCCACATTGCCTTGGGGATCGCGGCAGACACAAACGTCGGCATTGATATCGAGTTTTTTGACCGAGATGTGCGCCGACTAGTGAAGTCATTCACATCTGGGGAAGCGGCAATCGCCAAGCAGACCAGTCCCATTGCCTTGTTATGTGCCAAGGAAGCAGCGGGAAAGGCAGCAGGAGTGGGACTCGCGGGGTCACTTACTCGCTGGCATGTCTTTTCCTTCGAAGTAAACAAGCAATCCCTTTTGGTGCGGGATCGACAAACTCTGGAGCAGTGGCGAGTCTGGATTGGGGTGGTTGAGGTGGAAGAACGGCTACTGCAATGTGCCGTAGCGCGGCCGGCACATTTCACCCGGGCAGAATTGGATGACATTTATGAAACGACACGGGTAGAAATGCGCCCATTTGGTTCAGAAAGATGGCACGAGGGTGTTGGGGAAGTTCGCAAACGTGCGCTCAGTGGAGTTGTCATAACGGCATGGAACCCAGGGCCTGATCGTCCCAGCCTCACCGAAAACGAAAACGCTAATGGACTGCTGTTGAGCCGACTGCGGGAATATTGCTCGGACATCTGGGAAGCCGATGGATTGTCACCGGATGGAATTCACCGCGAACCGGGTTTCATGGCGTGGGGGATGCACCCGGATATTGGTATACGGATTGCCCGTGAATTTAGACAGTTGGCAATTTTCTATTTCGAAGCCAGCGGTAAGCGGGTTTTGCTCAGTGCTTAGTGTCAGAACTTAGAAGTGTCGCCGCGTCACGGTGCAGGACTTGCCTCGGCGACCTTGATCTGAACCTCCCGGTCCTTGCTGTACAACGCGATCCACGTGTGTCCGGGGTGAAACGGAACCGGGTTTCCGGCGGCATCGGTGAAGGTTGTCCCTGATCGTGCGTTGGGCCGAAACCACCGCGCATCAAAAAGTTGACCATTGCGCAAAATAAGCGCCGCGCCTTTACCGATAGTTTTGGCGTGTGGAGTGTTGCCGCCGCCTTTATCGAAATAAACAGATTGGGTCTGTTGCACACGTTGAATAACCGCGGTGTCAGCCCAGACTCGTCGTTCGCTTCCCGCTCTTTTTTCAACATTGGCCCGTTCTCCATTGAGTAGGACGGCGTATTGATTGCGGATTGGGTTGTATGTGAACGCGAGAGTTGATGATGGCCACGTGAGTTCCGCACTCACGGCCGGCCTACCGCCACTTGGGATTTCCCGGGTAAATGTGAAACCAATGTCTTTCGCGCTTGAGACGTCTTTCACGCGAGTGAGAGCAGTTTTGGCATCAAAAAAGTAGTTGTACGGGGCGCGTCGAGCGGAGTCACGTGAATAATCCTGGGGAACCTTATTCGCCGAGACGTCGATAAACGACGCATCGGCAAGCGCCGGCCAGAGTTTGCGTTGGGCACCTGAGAATGCAAATGCCGGTGAGCCATATTGAGCCAGGAGGTCAACATCGGTGATGCGAGCGGACCTCACCGGTCCAACCCGATTAGGAATGGTTGAACTGAAAATGGCGGCTAATCGAGTCATTCCGTATTCGACCTCTTCTATATAGACCAGATCCGCCATGTCGACGCCAGCCTGTGGTTGGGCATTGCGAGTGTTATCAATTTTTACCGCCAGTACCGGCGGCATTCCAGCGAACTGGGCTGGTTGCGGTACCTGTATCAATGGCAATCCTGTGAGTGGGTTGACCGTTGGCTCGCGGGTTGGGGCAGCCGACGGTGTGGGAATCGGTGCGGGGGTCGTTGTCGGTGCGGGCGCGGGTGAACGAGAAGCGGTGTCACCAGAGGGTGCAACGTCGCGGCTCGCGGGTTGGGCGCAACCGCTGAGCAAAGCCAGACAGCCGATTCCAACCAGCAGGATTTTAGGAGTGAACACTGCCACACCCTAGGGGTCAGTTGGCCATTTTTTGTCCAAGTGAAGCCACCGGGCGTTGAGCGAAACAGTGACCTAGGCAATGTCTCGGGGAAGATATGGAGGAATCTTTAGCCAAAGTGGTGTCACAGGGTTGACTGTGGAGGAGAATGGAGTACTGTGGCGCCACTGGGAGTTACCCGGGTGATGTACGGGATCAACGTGAGGGGTGGGGAAGATGTTTCTTGGCACCCAATCCCCTCGCCTTGATGACAAAGGCCGGCTGGTACTTCCCGCCAAATACCGTGAAGGTCTGGCAGCGGGCCTGGTGTTCACCCGCGGTCAAGAACATTCGATCGTCATCTGGCCAGCAGCAGAGTTTGCCGACTACGCGGAACGACTGAGCGTTGCCTCCAAATCGGATGCCAGCGTGCGCGCTTATCTTCGGGTTCTTTTCTCCGGTGCGGTGGACGAAATCCCAGATCGACAGGGTCGAGTCATGCTTCCCGCGGAATTGCGTTCGTATGCGGACCTGGATCGCGATGTTGTCGTGGTAGGCAATGGAACAACCCTGGAAATTTGGAATGCGCCAGCGTGGCAGGAATATCTGGCAGGCCAAGAAGCAGGCTTCTCGGCTGTGAGCGAGGAGGTTATACCGGGAATTTTCTAATGCGGCTTGGCCAATGAGGTCTCCACCCGCTCTTTGATCCTGGCATCACTTCCCCGATGCCAGGGCCCGCTACAAGCACCATGCTTTGGCGAAAGTTGGTGATAGCGGGCGGAGACCTGATTGGGGCAATGACCGCACGCTCACCACCAACAGAACCAGTTCGAACCCGACCGCGAATCGTGTTCCACGAGGGAAAGAAGTACTAATGAGCACTATCAACGCGTATCTCCACCATCAGGCTGGCCTGATCCCCGCCGGGGTTCGTACCGGCGCATCGGTTGTTGCTGCTGGGATCGCCACGGGAAGTGTTGTTTATGTCTTGTCGATCCTCGTTGGGTCCTGGGGCTAAATCAGATGCCCATCGAGCCCCGTCACACACCCGTCCTCGCGGACCGGGTGATGGCGTTGTTGGCACCGGCACTTGATCAGCCACATGCAGTCCTCATCGACGCAACGTTAGGCCATGGTGGGCATAGTGAATTGGCCCTCAACGCATTCCCCGAGTTAACCGTCATCGGATTTGACCGCGACCTCAGCGCCATTGAACTGTCAACCCAACGGCTCGCCCCATTTGGATCCCGTGTCATTCTCGTTCACGCTGTTTATGACCAGATACCGGAGGTGCTCGTTCACCACAATTTCGCCGGGGTACAAGGCGTCCTGTTGGATCTGGGTGTTTCTAGCATGCAACTTGATCAGCCTGAGCGAGGTTTCTCGTACTCGGTCGACGCCGCGCTTGACATGCGGATGGACCAGTCCAGCGGGATTACGGCTGCGGAAGTTTTGAATACGTACGAGCCGGGTCATCTGGTACGAATCTTGCGCAGCTACGGTGATGAAAAATTTGCAACACGGATCGTAGAACGAGTCGTTCGTGAACGAGAGTCCGAGCCTTTTGACCATTCGGCACGTCTCGTTGACTTAATTCGGGAGGCAATTCCGGCAGCTGCACGACGGACGGGTGGAAACCCGGCAAAGCGGACCTTCCAGGCGCTCAGGATTGAAGTAAATTCCGAGCTCTCCGTGCTCGAGCGGGCGATGCCTCGCGCGATTGATTCACTAACGATGGGCGGTCGCATCATCGCAATGTCCTATCAGTCACTCGAAGACAAAATTGTCAAACGAGTGTTCACCCAGCGCAGTGTTGCCAACGTTCCGCATGACCTACCGATCATTCCTGAAGCGGCCAAACCTGAGTTGAAACTCTTGACACGTGGTTCGGAAAAAGCCACCGAACATGAAATTGAACAAAATCAACGCTCCGCGTCCGTTCGACTGCGCGCAGCAGAACGTATTCGCTTTCGTGCAACGAGAGAAGGGTTCGCCGCATGAGCGCAGCGTCGCAACGAGACCATTCACCGAATCAACCCAGCGAATCGGTCACGGAGTATGCAACACGTGGAGTGCGTCGACGTACACGCGAAAACCTGCGCTTGGTTGCACCAATTCGGGTTCGCAAAGCAAGCAGGGGCGTGTTTGTCATTGTTCTTGCCATCATTTTAGGTGTGGGACTCCTGGGCATGCTGGTGATTAATACGACCCTGGCTCAGGGAGCATTCACGGTGAGCGAATTGCGATCCACCCAAGAGGAACTCAGTCGCACCGAGGCGACCCTGATTGAAAGTGTTGCAGCGCTCGCGGCTCCCGTCGTCTTGGAAACAAAAGCTCGCAATCTGGGGATGGTCCCGAGTGCGACTCCTGCATTTATCCAAATCCCCACTGGAAAAGTATTGGGTAAACCAAAGCCAGCACCCGGTGCTCGCATTTCGGCCCCGGCAAATGCAACGGTAGGTGAGGCGGCGGAGGCGCCGTCGAATTCCGGATTACCCGTTGCGCCGGGGGTAGACTACGACCCGGCAGCGGCAGATGCACAACGAGCAATCGGCGAATGGTCTGAGCCAACATTGATCGACCCCCAAATCATTTCCGAAGATCTCACCCTTGATGCAATTGCGGTTGAATAAGCAATTGAAAACACCACGGTTTGAGCATCCATGAGCGCACGTGAGGGTGGTCGCACTTTTCGCGATTATGGCTCAACTCGGATTCACCTCGGCAATACGCGTAGACGGGGTACGGCCCTGATGTTAGTTTCAAGTCTGATTTTAATGGTTTTTGCGTTACGACTCGTTGACCTTCAGGCTGTCCAAGGTAGTGAACTGGCATCGGCGGCCCTTGATCAACGACTTCGTACAGTTGAATTGCCGGCGCTGCGCGGCTCTATTTTAGATTCATCGGGGGTCCCACTCGCCATCACCGTTGAAGCAAAAAATGTCACGGCGGATCAAACAAAGGTTACTGACCCTGTCCTGGTGGCTCAGGCGCTGTCTCCCATTTTGGGTGCTGATGCCGATATTTTGGCTCAGCGTCTCACCGGTGATCGACGATTCATGTATCTGGCTAAAGAAGTAACGCCAGAAACATGGGAGCAAATCTCGGCATTACGGCTCCCTGGGGTTTTTAGTGAAGACACATCGCGGCGATTCTACCCGGCGGGTGACCTTGCCGCTAACGTCATTGGATTTGTGAGCGCCCAAGGATCCGGACTTGGTGGATACGAGTACGCCTTTAATGATGAACTCGGTGGGACGCCAGGCGAAACGACATTTGAGCGAGGGCTTGGCGGTCGAGCCATTCCTACCGGTGCATCAGTTCGCGTTGATGCACAGGCTGGTGTTGACATTGAGCTCACCATTGATCGTGATATTCAGTATTTTGCTCAGAAAGAAATTGCCCAAGCGGTTGAAAACTCTGGTGCAAGCGACGGAACCGTTGTCGTCATGGATCCGCAGAGTGGACGAATTTTGGCACTGGCGACCGCACCGACATTTAACCCGAACTTCCCAACCCAAAGCGAGCAAAGGGATCTCAACAACCGACCCTTGACATCCGCGTTTGAACCTGGTTCGACGAGCAAAGTCATGACTTTGGCTGCCGTCATCAATGAAGGTGCCGCAACGCCGTACACGCCCATCACGGTCCCTGGTTCACTGCGACGCGGGGATAAAGACTTTCATGACTCCACGCCACATGGGACGTTACAACTGACACTCACTGGTGTGATGGCAAAGTCCAGCAATATTGGGACGATTCTTGCGGCAGAGCGAATCGGCGGAAAGAAACTCTCCAAATACCTGAAAAAGTTTGGGATCGGACAACCAACCGGCTTGGGATTTCCGGGTGAAACCAGCGGATTCGTTCCCGAGCATCAAGATTGGTCACCAACATCCTTTCCGACAATTGCATTTGGTCAAGGCTTGAGCGTGAATGCGGTCCAAGTCGCTAGCGTCTTTTCGACAATTGCCAACGACGGTTTGCGGGTGGAGCCGTCTCTCGTTAAAAAAATAATTCACGAAGATGGCAGCGTTGAGGAGCCTGACGCTCCAATGACAACGCGTGTTGTCTCCCGTGAAACGGCAATTCAAGTGAGGGAAATGCTCGAAAGCGTCGTTGGCGAAGGCGGCACGGCTACTAATGCCGGAATCCCTGGCTACCGAGTTGGTGGGAAGACCGGAACCGCTCAAATCATTAATGACGGCACCGGCCGCTATAGCAATGAAGTGATCGCCTCCTTTGTTGGCATGGTTCCTGCAGATAATCCACGACTTGTTGTTGGGGTATTTATTTCCCAGCCACAAAATGGCCGCTACGGTGGTGAACTGGGTGCACCCGTATTTAAAAAAGTGTCGAGTTACACGTTGGGCGCCCTCAAAATTCCCCCAACTGGATCAAAGGCGCCTAAACTTGCATTGACCTTTGGAGGTTAACGTGGGTTCGACATCGGTTGTCGAGATTGCTTCACTCGTTGGTGCTGAGCTCGCAGCAGAAACACGTGTAACCGTCCAAGGAGCGTCCTTAGATTCCACCACAATTAATGACGGTGAACTCTTCGCGGCGCTCCCAGGTCGTTCCTCGCATGGGGCTACTTTCATAGAGCAAGCAATTCAGCGCGGTGCCTCAGCGATTTTGACCGATTACACGGGAACTCAATTAATCGCCACATCTAAAGTTGCCGTCGAGGTCCCGGTACTCGTTGTGGGTAACCCTCGGGCATGTCTTGGTGACGTGTGCAAATTGGTGTACGGGGATCCGGCGGCTGAAATTATGTTGATTGGGGTGACCGGAACAAATGGAAAAAGCACGACAACCAGCATGATTTACCAGGCCGCACGTGCGGCAGGCGTCAACTCGGGACTAATCGGCACTCTCGCTACGTTCATCAATGGCGAAGAAATCCCGACTACGCGAACAACGCCAGAGGCGCCGGATTTATTCCGCACCCTCGTGCGAATGAAAGCTGCAGGTGTGAAACTGGTCGCAATGGAAGTGTCGAGCATCGCATTGTCAGAACATCGGGTGAATGGTTTGGAATTTGATTGCGTTGGGTTTACCAACCTTTCACACGACCATCTTGACTACCACGACTCAATGGCGGAATATTTTGCGGCCAAAGCACAACTGTTTACCCCACAATTCGCCCACATGGCATTCATCTGCACGGACAGCCCCTGGGGAGAAAAACTCTGTGAGAAAATAGAGATTCCCCATGAATCGGTAGGAACGGTGGGAACACCGGACTGGAAACTGCGCCGGCACTCGGATTCTTTCCCTTGGCTACTGAGTGGACCTCGAGATGAAATCAGGCTTGAGCCACTGGCAATGCCAGGATCAATTAATGCAATGAACGCGGCGTTGGCGTTAACGATCTTGGACCACATCGGTATTCGAGGAGCCACTGTTGTTGATGCGATTTGCCGCGCCACTGTCGCTGGTCGCGGCGAATTGGTGGGGAAACTTCTTGACGTCTCAATATTTGTTGACTACGCCCACTCGCCCGAGTCGATCCGTGAATTTTTGACCGGCGTAAAAAGTGAATTCGGTGGTCGAATCATTACCGTGCTGGGTGCGGGTGGGGATCGGGATTCGAGTAAGCGTGAGGAGATGGGTCGGGTCAGCGCTAGTTGCTCAGACGTAGTGATCGTCACGGACGATAATCCACGATCGGAGGACCCGACCCATATTCGGCACCAAATAATTTCGGGTGCGGGGACAATTCCCAACTCGCAGGTCATCGAAGTTGCGGACCGGCGCGAAGCGATCATTGCTGCACTGCATTTAGCAACCGGTCATGATGTAATCGCAATATTAGGTAAGGGTCATGAACGCGGTCAGGAGATGAAAGGTCACATGATTGCTTTCAGCGATATTGATGTGGTTACCGAGTTATTAAGAGGGTGGGTCGACGGTGATTGATTTCACAGGGGAACAACTCGAAATGGTTACCGGCGGCAAATTATCTGGCTGCGATCCGGCACACGTTTTTAACGTTCCCGGGTTTTTCGTAGATTCGCGCAGCCCAATTCATGACGGAGTATTCGTTGCACTCGTTGGCGAACGAGTCGATGGACATGATCTATTGGAGTCCGCACGCGACGCAGGTGCAGCCTTAGCGATCATCGCGACAAATTCGATAAAGCCGATTCCCGCGGGTTTACCGGTGCTTCGAGTTTATGATCCGCTAGCGGCCTTAGCTCAGATTGCGCATTGGGTCCGCGTTAATGTGTTGAGCGCCACGGTAGTTGGCGTTACTGGTTCCAGTGGCAAGACGTCAACGAAGGATTTGATCGCTGGAATCTTGAGTCAGTACGGTGAATGCGTTGCCCCGCCGGGATCATTCAACACTGAAGTAGGAATGCCTCTCACAATTCTCAGTGCCGATGTTCGCACTCAATTTCTCGTATTAGAAATGGGGATGCGTGGAATGGGTCACATAAGAGCCCTTGCCGAGATTGCAGAGCCCAATATCGGTGTTGTCCTCAATGTCGGATCGGCGCATATTGAACTTCTGGGTAGCGTGGAAAATATTTCCCTTGCCAAAAGCGAATTGGTCCACTCATTGACCGAATCGGGAACCGCGATCCTTAATCTCGATGACCCACTGGTAGCCAAGATGCGCGACTCACTCAAGTGTTCGATTGTAACTTTTGGCGAAACGCCGGGTAGTGATTTTCGTGCCAGTGATCTCAATGTTGAGCCGGACGGAACGACTCGTTTTGTCATCA
>JBDNFV010000261.1:0-2157 GCA_041689635.1 Candidatus Nanopelagicales bacterium
CTAGTGCCGAGGGAACGATATTGACTTGCGGCAACCCTTGATAAAAAATGTACAGCAATACCAACAGGGGCAAACCGCGGCCAATTTCAACAAATCCGATCGTGATCCACCGCACTACCCGCAAACGATTATCGATGAGGAGCGCGAGTACGAGCGCGAGCGGCAGACCCAAACCGAGTGAAATACCTGTGAGTTTTACAGCATTGACTAAACCAGGAAGTAACTCCGCTACATAACCGAACCAGGTCCCAAGATCCATCACCCCACCTGATACTTCTGGCTCGCACGGGCGTCCGAGTGCCTAGCCCATATTCCTAAGGGGACACTGAACGCCAGATAGATGAGTCCCACAATGAGGAAAGCAGAAAGCCCTTCGCCCGTATTTTGAGCGACCTGATTTGCCCGGAAGGTCAATTCCACCACGCCGATCGTGGATGCAAGGGCCGAGTCCTTCATCAGCCCGATTCCGTAGGTAACCATTGAAGGACTGACTGTGCGGAAGACCTGCGGGGCAACGATGCGCACGAACAAGTCAACGCGACCGAGTCCCAATGACTGTGCGGCTTCAATTTGACCACGACCAATCGCGGCTAGACCGCCACGATAAATCTCACCCAGGTAGGCCGAAGCAATCACCGAGAAGGTAAGAATCGCTGCAACCAGTGAGGTGAGTCGGATTCCCAATTCAGCGAGACCGAAATAGACGAGGAAGAGCCAAACCAGCGGCGGCACACTACGAATGACGTCTACCCAGATGCGAGCGCAAATGCGGACAATCCGTGAGGAAGAAACTCTGGCACCAGCAACCGCAATACCAAAAATGGATCCGAGGAGGAAACTAGCGACGGTAATCATGACCGTCCACATCAATCCCTGAATAATGTAGCCAAACATCAGCGACCCATGACTGCGCTGAGGAATTGTTTGGTTCGCTCATGTGTTGGCTCGCTCATGATCACACGGGGGTCTCCAGATTCAACTATGACGCCGTCCACCATGACATAAACCCGGTCGCCGACCTCGCGCGCAAATGCCATCTCATGCGTGACGATCATCATGGTCATTCCGTCATTGGCGAGTTCGCGCATCACCGTGAGGATCTCAGCGCCAACCTCTGGATCCAACGCTGATGTCGGTTCATCAAAAAGCATTACCATCGGATCTAGCGACAGTGAACGAGCAATCGCGACCCGTTGTTGCTGTCCACCCGAGCACCGGCCGGGATAAGCATCGGCTTTCTCTTTAAGCCCCACTCGGTCAAGGAGTTCAAGAGTGCGAGAATTTGCTTCATCTTTGGTACGACCAAGTACTCGCCGTTGCGCAAGGGAGATATTTTCCATAACGGTGAGGTGGGGGAAAAGGTTGAATGATTGAAAGACCATGCCGACATTGCGTCGTAATGTGGCGAGCTCTTTCTTGCTGGCTTTTTTGTGACCTTCACCAATCGTGATTTTGAAATCACCAATCTCCAAGACACCGGTGGTTGGTGTCTCCAGGAGATTTATGCAGCGTAAAAGCGTGGACTTGCCGGCACCCGAAGGCCCAATAATAGAAATAACATCACCAGAATTGATTTCCATGCAAACGTCACGCAGGACCTGCACTTGGCCAAACTCTTTACAAATATTCACCGCTTTTAAATGCGGGATCTGGTCTGGCATAACTACTTCGCTCCCGAACTGCGGACGGCAATGGCGCTGATTTCGATACGTTTGGTTCCACGAAAATCAGCAACGAAAATGGAGGTGCGTGGGGGGCGGGGCATTCCGGTAAATCGCTCGCACCAAGCGGCGTCATATGCGTCAAACTCTTCTTTATTGGCCAAATACACGGTGATTTGCAGGATGTGATCTAAACCGGAACCACAACGCACCAGTGCCTGTTCAAGATTGTCCAGACACGCTTTGGTTTGACCCGCGATATCGGCAGGGATCGAACCGTCGGGAAGTGTTGGAATTTGTCCACACGGAAATACCAAGTTGCCAAGTGTCGTTGCGGCCGAGTAACTTCGTTCCTTGCCATCAACATGGTCGACGTGATTAATGTGATTGCTGTGATTGCCGTGATTTAGATCCGTCATTCCGGCACCAAGAACTTTCGGGCACTCTTTTGTAAGGATTTCCAGCCGTGTGGATTCACTTGGACACCACTGCTGAG
>JBDNFV010000262.1:0-3538 GCA_041689635.1 Candidatus Nanopelagicales bacterium
AGCGTTAACGAATGGTCCCGCATCAATGCCCATAGGTTGATCATGACACGCTTGGGAAATGCGAGCGATAGTGCAACGTGCCGTAGATGGCAGCGTTAGCGTCAACTTTGAGGTGATCGGTTCATTCACCGGACCTGGCGTCGTCATTTTTGTGGGGGTTACCCACACCGACACCGTGGCTTCAGCACGTAAATTAGCCGAGAAAATTCATGGACTGCGGATTTTCGATCAGGAGTTCATTTCGCAGTTTGATCAGGTGTGTGTCGCTCCAGGTTCCCCACGCGAACTTAGTGCAGGTGAATTGGGATTGCCCATGCTGGTGATTAGTCAATTCACACTTTATGCATCGATGAACAAGGGTCGTCGCCCCACGTGGGATGCGGCAGCACCGGGCGAGGTTGCTGAGCCACTCGTGGAGGCGGTTGTTGAAAAGTTGCGCGAGTTGGGAACACACGTTTCCCAAGGAAAGTTCGGCGCCGACATGAATGTCTCGCTGACAAATGCTGGGCCAATGACATTAATCATCGACGTTGATTGACAACGTTTTTGACCGGCCGACCATTTAATTGGCCGAGATGACGATTTCCTGATTTGCGGTAATCACATTTCCTTCGTGCATGACATGCAATGTTTCGTCAATGGGGGTTGATCGTTTGATCACCGCTGTTGCAATGGGTCCGAGTTCATAGTGCCGCGCGGCGGTTCCAATGAAACCAATTACTTTGCCGGCGACGGTTGCGACCTCGTCGCCGTGCGCGGGTAGATCGCTCTCGCTGCCGTCAAGGTGCAGCAGCACTAGTCGTCGAGGTGGTTTGCCGAGGTTGTAAACACGAGCGACGGTTTCCTGGCCGCGGTAGCAACCTTTCTGTAGGTGAACACCGGAGCCGATCCAACCTAATTCGTGGGGCAATGATTTGTGATCGGTTTCGTGCGCTAACTGGGGAACAGCAGCAGCGGTGCGGATCGCGTTGTAGGCCCAAGTGCCAGCGCGATGGGGGAATAGATCAAGTCGCTCTGCCAACATCGCTCGAGGAACAATCACTTGCCGGCCAAGGAATGGTTCAGGGCGGGCGACAACGTACTTGTCCACGTATGTCTCTCCTGCATTGTCGGCTCCGGCGAACTCGTCGGGGGTGAGCCAGGTGATGACGTTGTGGTCAGCGTCGCGGTCGATTGAGTGCACCGGCTCCCAGACCACGGCGAATTCTTCACTGACGTCAGCAATGTCAACTCGCAGCATAAACCGCATTGAATTGAGGTAGGTGGTCAGCGCGGTTGCAGTGTTCGGAGGCGTGATCAACCAGGTTGTTTCGCCGTCGTCAACCACGTGCAGTTCTTGTTCAACGTGTCCGTGCGGGCTGAGAATGAGCGCGATTCGAGAGACGTGAGGTTCGAGGTTGTCAAGAAACGCGGTGGTCAGGCTGTGTAACCATGACAGTCGATCAACACCGGTGACGGTGACGACACCCCAGTGGGAAAGGTCCACACTGGCCTCGCCGGCAACAAGCAGGCGCTGTTCGCGATGCGGGTCCCCGTAATGCCAGGCAACACCGAAGTCAAGATCTGTCTCGGGCGCTGGGATTGGTGTGATCTTTATTTTATCCATGTCATTTCAACTCCAATTTTTCTACACAAACTTGGCATAGACCGGTCACTGCCATGTGAGTCATGTGGGCCGTGAATCCGTAAGCGTCGCGCATTTCGCGTGAAAATGCAGCTGCAGCTGCAGCCGGAACACTCGTCACTTCGCTGCAGTCATCGCAGACAAGGTGAATATGTGGTGACTCTTCTTGTGAATGGTAAACGGGTGCCCCGTGGCCTATGTGCGTGTGGGTGATCAGACCAACACTTTCCAATACTTCAAGTGTTCGATAGATCGTTGAAAGATTAACACCCGATGCAGTCTTTTGAACCGAGGACAAAATCTCTTCGGGGGTTCCGTGACCTAGTTGATTAACCGACTCGAGCACCAGTTGTCGCTGCGGAGTAATGCGAAAACCTTGCTCACGGAGCCGATCCGCCCACGGTGTTGATTCCACGGTATTTACAGGTCTTCAACTACTGGGCGTAACTTCGCCGAAAGGTGATTCTGCATGGGCTGGTCCATCGCGGCCATGTCAAAAGTCCACATCAGTTGGGAGTCGAACAATCCGTAAAGCCGCTCACCGTGGATGTACGGCTTGGCGCTTTCAGTACGAACCACCACATCGGTTTTTAGGGTTGCCCGAGCACTCGTGATTTTTGCGTTATCTAAACCGAGAACTTCTGTTTCTCCCAGATAGATTTCGGAGAAACCGGTTGGGTGTGCCAAAACTAGTTCGAATTGACGTTCAGGCCGTGGTCGCCAATACCCAGATTCCGTTCCGAGCGGTTTCACTCGCTCGCCTGCTTCGTCGAGGAGCCAACTGCGGGAAACATAGGAAATAAAAGGTCTACCATCACAGGAAAACACAACTTCTTGCCCGAACCTAAAGTCCTCAATTGTTGGGTAGGTGCCCAATCCCACGCCAACCCAACTTCCGATCAGCCATGACAGTGGCATGACTTCGGCCGGAAGTTTGTCCATGGGTCAGCCTTGACCTTTGAAGAGTTTGGCCACCACATAAAACGAGAATAAACCGGCGGCACCGATGGCGATGACGAGCAGGGAAGTGAAGACGAATTCTAACATGGTGTCATTCTACCCTTTCGTTCCATTGTGCTCAGATGGGACATGATCGCGCAGCCAATGTCCGATCTGTGCCAAAGTATGTGAACTGATCGCGGTCTCGGCATGGCCGAAACCCTCAACCACAATCACCGTGGCGTTCACATTGCCCGCGCGCTCGACCGCATTTTCCAAGGCGTAGGCGTGCTCAACCGGGAAGTACTTGTCCACGTCCCCGTGCACGATTAACAGTGGGGTGTGGGAAAGTCGTTCCACCGCGGCTTCGGGTGAAATCGGGGGTGGATCTGGCCACGGAGTGCTCGACACGTGCACCCCCTTACCGCGCAAAACCAACCGACCCGCTTGAGTCTCGATCAGGCGGTGAACCACCCGCATGACCGGTGTTCCTCGGTAAAACCAGAATGCGGGAGCACTTACGCTCACGACAAGATCGGGTGCACTCAAACCTTGAGCTAAAGCGGCCTGTCGCAATACCACCGAACCACCCATGGAAAAGCCAACGGTTGCCACACTTCGGTAGCCAAAGTCTCGCGCATGGGCCACGGCTGCATCAACATCAAAAATCTCGTCCATGCCCATGGTGCCCTCACCCCCGGATTCCCCGTGGCCGCGAAGGTCCAGCGCAAGAACCCCACCAAATTCCCTGAGGGCATCAACGACTTTCTTGACATGGTCCTGCTGACGGTTCGCGGTGAAACCATGGGCCAACACAATTCCAAGGGCCAGCGGATCCGAATCGGTCTTGGCGTGCGCAGACGTTGAATGGGTTCCAGCAATACGCACCGCATCACGGGTATAAAGGGTGAATTCGGAGTGCACACCCCCCATTTTGCCGGCAGTACTCGTTGACTTGCTCGGCACCTGTCCGTG
>JBDNFV010000263.1:0-1848 GCA_041689635.1 Candidatus Nanopelagicales bacterium
CTATTCGTTGGTTTCGGCAACGTGATCATGCCGTTGCAAATTGGTGCACCCGACGTTGCTTTCCCACGATTAAACATGTTCGCTTACTGGCTGTTTCTTTTCGGTGGTTTGCTGGTCGTTGCAGGCTTTTTCACTCCCGGCGGTGCGGCATCATTCGGTTGGTTTGCCTATGCACCTTTAAGTAACGCGGTTAACTCGCCGGAGGTCGGCGCTGATTTGTGGTTGCTCGGATTGGTTGTGAGCGGCCTGGGCACAATCTTGGGCTCGGTCAACTTCATCACCACAATTTTCACGATGCGCGCACCGGGAATGACCATGTTCCGGATGCCGATTTTCACGTGGACAATCCTGATCACCAGTCTGTTGGTACTCATTGCTTTCCCCGTGTTGGCCGCCGCGCTCGCTGTTTCCTTCATTGACCGGCAGTACGGCTCTGTGGTGTTCGCCCCCGAAAATGGTGGCGCCATCCTGTGGCAACATTTATTCTGGTTCTTCGGACACCCCGAGGTTTACATCATTGCTTTGCCGTTTTTCGGAATTGCCAGCGAGATCATTCCAACGTTCTCTCGTAAACCGATCTTCGGCTACAAGGGGCTGGTATTTGCGACAATGGCAATTGGCGCACTTTCTGTCGCGGTATGGGCGCATCACATGTACGTCACCGGGTCGGTATATCTGCCGTTCTTCGCTGCGACCACCATGCTGATCGCGGTACCCACCGGCGTGAAATTCTTCGCCTGGATCGGGACCATGTGGCGTGGTTCACTATCGTTTGATACCCCAATGCTGTGGACAATGGGCTTTTTGTTCACCTTCCTTTTTGGTGGGCTCACCGGAGTCATTCTTTCGGCCCCACCGCTGAACTTCCACGTTTCTGATTCCTATTTCGTGGTAGCCCACTTCCACTACACGGTCTTTGGCACCGTCGTGTTCATGATGTTCGCTGGTTTCTACTTCTGGTGGCCAAAGATGACCGGGAAAATGTTGGACGAAAAATTAGGCAAAATCCACTTCTGGTTGCTTTTCATTGGTTTCCAAGTGACCTTCCTGGTTCAGCATTGGCTGGGTGTGCAAGGTATGCCACGTCGATACGGGGATTACCTGCCGATCGATGGTTTCCAAACCCTCAACATTGTGTCGACTACCGGGGCTGCAATTCTGGGCATCTCGACCCTGTTCTTCATTTGGAATGTGTTCAAGACTTGGAAGACCGCTCCGAAGGTGACCGTTGATGACCCGTGGGGTTGGAGTGGTTCTCTGGAGTGGGCAACATCTTGTCCGCCACCGCGACACAACTTCACTTCACTGCCCCGCATTCGCTCTGAGCGCCCGGCGTTTGACCTACACCACCCCGAGTTAGCGGCTGCGGGTGCCCACGCAGCACCTGCGTCACCGGCAAAGCCCGCATCAACGACTGCGCCGATTGTTGACGGTGAATCGAGGTGAAAATCGAGGGGGGACTGTTCGCGATTGGCTTCGTTTTTTACTCGTTACTTGCCGGCGTCTACTGGTATTTCAGTCGAGACGAAATTGGCACGACCGCCCTCGCGCTCACCGGGGCGATGGCCTTTCTCATTTCGTTCTATGCTCTGTACACGTCAAAGCGGGTCTACCCGCGCCCGGAGGATCGCCTCGATGCTGAGATTGATGAAGCCGACCCCGAATATGGTTTCTACAGCCCCCATTCGTGGTGGCCGCTTGCAGTTGCATTAGCCACCGTGACCATTGTGGTGGGACTCATCTTCGCGGTCTGGTTGATTGTGCTTGGGGTGGCTGCCTTACTGCTGGCCATGGTCGGTTTACTTTTTGAGTATTATCGTGGCGAATTCGCCCACTAGCATTTGAGCC
>JBDNFV010000264.1:0-2628 GCA_041689635.1 Candidatus Nanopelagicales bacterium
CAGGTGACAAAGGCCTTACCCGTCGTGGTCAGCGCCGCTCCGAGTAACTCGAGGTACCCCGCGGTGTCGTGAGCATTCATGTGGCTAAACACCGAATAGGCGTAAAAAACGTCAACGCTGTGCGGGTCTGCGCTCAGGGTGCGCTCGGGTGAGCCATCGGGGTTGTATCGCTCGTTACTCACATCCACGTAGGTGAACCGGTAACCGTCCCCGGCCAAGTTTTCTTGCGCCCAATCAATGAGTTCGCGTTGCACGTCAACACCGTGATAGTCCCGGATTGAGGGGAAGCATTCCCTTACCCCAATGGCTAGGCGCCCCGCACCGCTTCCCCAGTCCAGCAATGACGAGTCCGGGGTGAGCTCGCAGTACTTCTCGAGACGCTCGACGTCGTGGACCGCGGTCTTGATGAAGGCTTTATCGTTTTTGAAATGTTTCCCACCCATGCGGTATTTTGCAGGAGGAAGAGGCGTCTTGGGTTTTCCCCCAATTGACAAGGATCCTATTTTTACCACGGGCTAAGAGTATCCCCAGGCGTTTTGCTACCGTCATTGTTTTCACAACCCCGGTTTTTCTTTTATTTCTTTGACTAAAAAGCGCAGACTTTTTTATGTGTTTGATCCCGTAGCCCGTCGCCTGTATCGAGAACCAGCGATTTTTGGTTCTGCTGCGCCGGCCCCTCAATCGTGGGAGCCTGAACAGCTTCTGGCAATAGATTCCTTATTCCTTCCAGAAAACTACTCAGAACTTCCCGGTGTGCCTGATTGGAGTGGGCAAGACCTGCGTCATCGAGTTTCTCGCATCAGAGCACCCGCGGTTGTTTCGCATGTTAGTGCGGCAAGACTTCTGGGTTTACCGCTACCGTTTCGAATCGCCACCGATCCGAGACTGCATGTGACTATTTCACGTTCCCGCGCGCGCTCACATCAGATAGAGATCCAATCCCATCTAGGTGACTTGATTGATTCGGAGATCGTGGCAACGAATGGTCTTTGCATCACAACTCCCGCCCGAATTGTTGCAGATCTTGCCGGGGTGCTCAATCTTTCTGAACTCAATGTGTTACTTGACGCCGCTCAAGCTCCACACATTGACCCGTTATTTGACCGAGTTATCGATCACGATAACCGCGGTCTTCGCCATTCACCATCGGGTCAATTTATGGCTATCAATCCGGGGTCAGAATTCGACTCGGAATTCGTGAGAGTGTTGCTCCGCCGAAAACGGTACCCTGGCCGAACACGTGTGGTGAGACTTCTGGGACTCCGAAGTCACCATCTGCTGCCTTATTCGGATGTCCCTTGGCAAAGTTTTGTGGCCGCCACAATAGCCTCCGAGTACAACACCACTGTTGTCTCACTCAGTCCGGATCAACTCGCCATCCCCGCGCACAATGTCATTATGGTTCAGCCTTGGCACTTCGCTGATGACCGCCAAACATCCATGTCCATTGCATCAACAATCACAGCGCTCCGCTCTTTTGGTTGGTGTGCGGATTCTGTCTCCTATCGTGACCTGTTATCGGTTGATTCACTCCTCAAGTTGTATGCCCAGGCACGTAATCGTCCAGAATTTGCTCACATGCGTTTGTCGTTTCAACGCGCCCAGCGCTCGTAGAGCCGGGCACCTTGCGCGCGGGGCTCTCGCGTACCAGTCGCCTCCCGTGCCGCGTCAGTTCAACCCTGGTACGCATCAGTGCGTGCGACGCATTGGTTAGGAGTGCTACTTGGATCCAATCTGCATCGGGAAAATGTCGGGAAAAAATTGGAATTCCGACAAAAATCCGCACAGCTAACCTATTGCTGCCTTGCCGGTTGACTCTTTTTTGTTGTACATCTGACGGGTATTTGCAAAATCAAGGAATTTTCTTGATATCTTCGCCGGTTTTCGCGTCAGGTATTCGACAACATCTAATCCACTTTCGGCTCCTATTTAGACACATGCCTGTTTATCGGTTGACCTATGCCAGAATCGCCAAATGAGTGACATTTCCTGGGGTAACCTGAAAGTCTACGTTGCTGGCCACCGAGGTTTGGTCGGTTCTGCCCTCGTGCGGGCACTCGCGGCAAAAGGCGCGGGCGAGGTCGTTGGTTGGACTTCGAAAGAGCTTGATTTGCGGGACCGTGAAGCCACCATGGACGCGATCAATGAAGCCCAGCCCGACATCGTGATCGACGCCGCCGCCAAGGTCGGCGGGATCATGGCGAACTCCACGTATCCGGTTGAGTTCCTCAAAGATAATCTGCTGATTCAGACCAACGTCATGGATGGTGCACACGCCGCAGACGTTGAACGTTTTCTCTTTCTGGGCTCAAGTTGTATTTACCCGCGTCACGCGACCCAACCGATTCGCGAATCATCTTTGATGACCGGTCCACTCGAGCCAACCAATCAGGCATACGCCATGGCAAAGATCGCCGGGATCTATTACATCGAGGCTTTCCGCACGCAGTATGGTCGTAAATGGATTTCAGCGATGCCAACAAATCTCTATGGTCCCGGTGACAACTTCAACTTAGAGACCTCGCACGTTCTCCCCGCATTCATTCGACGCTTCCACGAAGCCAAGGAAAGTGGGGCCACGTCGGTCACGCTGTGGGGAACCGGTGCACCGCGGCGCGAGTTTTTACA
>JBDNFV010000265.1:0-3570 GCA_041689635.1 Candidatus Nanopelagicales bacterium
AATACGAGGTGGATATCGAGAATGACAGACTCGGCGACCACATTGATTCAATCGAACCGTTGTCTGCGAGCGTCATGGAAAAGCCTTTTCCTAGACCTGCTATTTGTTTCGGCGAGGCCTTCAGCATCTTGACACCTCTATATAGACTCCCGTTATGGACAGGTCCGCCAGCGCAGGAATCATTGGAGCAGCCGTCGCAATTGGACGCTCATTTCAACCCAACCTGTTGACTCGTGGGTCAACCGATCAGGCGATTATTACCGGTACTTCATCGGCTATTGCTTACCAGTCCTACAGCGCCGGAGACGCATTATTGACCTCGATCGCTTCGCGTCTGGGGCGCACGGATGAGCCCGGGGCGGCGAGTCGCCTCATCGTTGCCGGGGCAGCCGGCGCTCTGGGGGCCAGTGGTGTTTATGCACTTCGTTGGCGAGAGCATGAACCATCCGGGCGCGCATTCGGACGGCTCGCTGCCCAAACTCTGGCCGCGATGGCGGGGGCTAGCGCTCTGGCGACGACCGCTTCTCGTGATCAGCGCGGTGGTCCCGGGCTGCGGCACGTGGCGGTAGCCATCGCGGCGGGTGCTGCTTCGTGGGCATCAACGCAGCCGTGGAAGGCACTGCCTGGATCGGCAACCTACCCGCAAACAGCGGTGAGTACCGAGTTCAAGGGCAAGTATTTCTTTGAGGATCAAGTCCGCGAAGTCACGCCGGCTAAAGCTGCAGTGATTGGGACGGGAGTCGCCGCGATCACTCTTGGACTCTCCTACGTTGAGTCGGCTCTGACAAACACGCTCGCGAAGGGTGCAACCTATGTACTGGGTGGCCAACCGCAAGACCATCGATTAATTGGACGAACAACAAGCCTCGCCATTTTTACAACATTTGGGTGGCTTGCAATCGGTCAAGCCGACCGGTTTTTGGGTAAAGGCGGTGGCGGAATTGACCCGAGTTTAGTTCATGCTCCAGAGACTCCTGAGGTCACCGGTTCAGCAGCTTCGGGTTGGCCGTGGAATAAGCAGACGCGTGAAGGTGCCCGCTGGTTGAGCATGGCGTTACCTCCGCAAACCATTAATAGTGTGATGCAAATTGAGAATGCAAAACAACCAATCCGAGTTTATTCCTCGGTCGAGATTGCGGCGACCGGCGAAGCGCGCGCGCAGATGCTCCTTGGCGAGATTGATCGAACCAAAGCACTGGAGCGAAAGGCGTTTGCGATCTTCTCACCGACAGGTTCGGGTTACGTGAACTATGTCGCAAATGAAACCTTTGAATATTTGACGCACGGAGATTGCGCATCGGCTGCGATTCAGTACTCGGTACTGCCGTCGGCCCTGTCCCTCGCTCGAGTTGATGGAGGAACGGCGCAAACACGCATGGTCCTCCAAGGGGTTATTGAGCGGCTTCTCGCGATACCGGAAGGAAAACGACCCAAGTTTTTTCTCTTCGGTGAAAGTTTGGGTTCACAAGTGAGCGAAGAAATGTTTCGACACCTCGGGTCTTTGGGTCTTCTCGGCACCGAGCTTGATGCGGCGTTGTGGATCGGTACCCCGGCCGCTACGAAATGGCGGAATGAATTGTGGGGGACAAGCTCGCTTTCGCAAGCGCCAAGTGTGAACGACGCGGGTATCTATTTGCCTCGAACTTTGAGCGACTGGATTGAGTTAGCTCCCGAAGAACGCGACCGCATCAAGTTCTTGTTGCTTCAAAACGGCGATGATCCAATTCCAAAGTTTGGAACGCAGGTGATGTGGCGCAAGCCTGACTGGATGGGTCCAGCACATCTCCGTCAAATCGGGGCACCCAAAGGCACCCAATGGGTGCCGATTACGACGTATCTGATGACATTTTTGGACATGATCAACGCACTTGTCCCAACTCCTGGCACCTTTGCCGAAGGCGGCCATGACTATCGGGCGGTACTGCCTAAAGCGATCCGGGAAACGTGGCGATTGGAAGCAACCGATGCCCAAATGGTCCGAGTCAATAAGGCCTTGCGTCAGCGTGAACTGGCGTGGGAATTGTATCGGGACTGGGCCGCCGCGAATGCGAAGCCAGCCCAGGACGTCGACAAATGCCGAGCGAAAGTTCTCTCGAACGCAACGAAATATGCGGGCTTTGATGTAAACGAAGTGAAGTTACAAGAGATCATTGACGCCGGGTTGAACCCACTACTTGATTGAAAATATGCGCACCCGACGAATTTCTGCAGCGGCCTTGGCCGTGTTCTTGTTAGCGTTCAACAGCACTTTTATCCTCGCACCCGCTATCTCCGCCGCTCCGCTAGTTGAGGGTTCGGGTAACGCAGTGGCTGATGTGGGCTCTATCAAAAAATCTGTGATTATTGAGTTTGCCTTTGCTGGATCGGGCTCGGTAATTGTGACGCCAGTTTTCGCCAAGGACAAAAGACCATCGCCGTGGTTAAAAAGTAATGCACCACTGACTGGAAGTGTGTTCGCCGAGAAGCATTCGTCTGCACTCATTGGTGCGAAAATCAACGCACCGGACCAATGGTCGTTGGAAGTCGTGCCCCTTGCGAGTGCTCCGAAAGTCACTTCGGGTACGACCCCGAAGGTGATCCAACTCGCGAAGATGACGAAGAGTGACTCTTTGCGAACATTTTCGTACCAGGGGAGTGGCGAGGTTATTGTGTTTCCCATTTCTGCAAAAGGTATGAGTGGATTTCCTATCGTGGATTCGAGTGGGAGTGTAAAAAAGAAAGTCATCTTGCCGCGTGGAACGAAATTTATTTCCATTTGGGCTGTTGGCCCATGGAAGTTTAAAAAATAATGGTGACTACCTCTCGGGTCGTTCACGTAGTACATGTTCATGCTGAAGGTGAAGTAGGTGACGTTGTTGTGGGTGGCATTGCCCCACCGCCGGGTGAAACCCTGTGGGAGCAGTCACGATTTATTGCAACGGATGACTCACTGCGTAAGTTCCTTTTGAATGAACCACGTGGTGGGGTCTTTCGTCACTACAACCTGCTGGTACCACCAAAAAATCCATCGGCCGACATGGGTTTTATCATCATGGAACCCGCGGATACACCACCCATGTCGGGTTCGAACACCATCTGTGTTGCAACCGTTTTGCTGGAAACCGGAATCATCCCAATGAAAGAGCCGGTGACCTCATTGGTCCTTGAAGCACCCGGTGGCCTAGTGAAGGTAAACGCACAATGCGCTGGGGGAAAGGTCACCTCGGTCACTCTGGAGAATTTACCGAGTTTCCTGATGCACGACCAAGCGTTTATTGAAGTGGCGGGCTACGGAAAAATTGAAGTGACTACGGCCTTTGGCGGCGATAGTTTTGTGATGACCCAAGCAAGCACCCTGGGATTCGAGTTGGTTCCCAGCGAAGCAGCGGATTTGGCGCGATTCGGCATGCTATTGCGTAGCGCTGCCAACGAGCAGCTGGAATTTACCCACCCGCTCCTGCCAGAGTGGAAGCACCACTCATTCGCCTACCTCACGGGTGAACTTGGGCGCACGTCAACGGGTGAGTTAACGTCAACGAATGTGTGTGTGATCAACCCGGGAAAACTCGATCGCTCGCCAACGGGAACGGG
>JBDNFV010000266.1:0-1370 GCA_041689635.1 Candidatus Nanopelagicales bacterium
CGAACAACGACTTTTTCACCTTCGGCATCCACCCCAAGGGCTGCAGGAACCTGTTGCAGGCCAATGATTACCGCAATTCCAATTGTGAAACCTTCCACCACTGGCAATGGAATGAATTGCATGTAACGACCCGCTCCGGCAAATGCCAGTCCGATCAAAATCGCGCCCGCGATCATGCCTACGACAAGCACTCCCGAAATTCCTACTTGAGCAACTACTGGGAGCAAAACGACGGTCATGGCGCCCGTTGGCCCACTCACCTGCAGATTGCTGCCGCCAAAAATTGCTGCGAGTAAACCAGCGACAATCGCGGTAATAATCCCGGCTCCCGCACCGAGACCTGACGCAACACCGAATGCCAGCGCCAGTGGAAGGGCAACAAATGCCACGGTGATGCCCGCAATAATGTCTCGCTTGGGGTCGCGCCGCATCGCAGTGAAATCGCAACGTTGCGGCAGAAGTGCTCGTGTCCGCTTCCAAAGGAATTGTGTGGTTTGGCGGTAGTGAGTCATAACTGTGGACTGATCAGGTCCGGGCGCAGCCCGATTTGATTGTCGATCACGTCAACGAGTACGGCTCGCGCGGCTTTGAGCAGGTCATTGATTTCCTGGGCGGTTATGGTGTAAAAAACTTGCCCTTCCCGACGCACTTGGGTGACAAGACCTGTTCGACGTAGCACCGCCAACTGATGGGAGAGATTACTCGGCTCAATGGCAATTTCATCGAGCAACTCATGAACTGCGTGCTCGCGCAGACACAGCAACTCCAAGATTCGAATTCTTGCTGGGTGTCCCAGTGTCTTGAAAAATTCGGCTTTTGCTTCATAGAGCGGCTTCATCCGGTGCCGGCAGTTCTACTTGAAAACATCTTCATGTCTTCAAGTGTAGTTGACAGGTTTTAACCGCATAACGCCGGGCAGATTCCTCATTGCGTGATCCCGGTATCAATCTCGCCAGGCCCACCGCCAGCCTCGCGGAGGCGGTCTTTCCTGAATCTGGACGCAGGCCTAAGCCGGCGCGTCAAGGTCAGCCCCTAGCGCATCTATTGACTCGTACCCTGGTAACTCCCCGCGCCAGGCTCTGCGATCGCGCGCACAACATCATTGGCTTTTTTCACACTGACCCCTAAGTTCAGGTTGCAGTGAAGTTCACACTGCAACAGGGGTGACGCTCATGACTTCACCCGCGACTGCCATTACACCGCGTTCCGGCTGATTAAAAGCGTGCGGTCAAAAGTGTCTCGCTCGCATTCGAAGTAACCTCCATGGGGGTTACCGACACGCTGGTCAGCCACCGACTTCCCATCCCTGGTGCAGCGGGGATGGTGAGCGACGCATTTGTTCTTGCCTGCAGCGTGACATATTCACCTTC
>JBDNFV010000267.1:0-7108 GCA_041689635.1 Candidatus Nanopelagicales bacterium
GCGATCACGCATCGGGTGAATGTGCGGGGGTTCACCTCACTCAAGAAAGCCGCCATCAAGGCGCACGCTTCACAGTCCAGTGCCGATGGGACACTGCGGACTTTAGCTGTTCTGAGTACATTGCCAAAACCAATTTTTGATGCCCTATTGGGTACCGAGTATTTCGTTAACGTGAACTAACACCGAGTCGGTGAGATCGGCACTATTCTCAGGAATCCAATGGATTCGGAGGTCTTGTCGAAACCACCGCTGTTGGCGTCGAGCGAATTTTTGAGTGGCATAAATAATTTTTTCTCGCATTTGATCTAACGTTATTTCTCCACTGAGGTGTGCTAGCGCCTGCGAATATCCAATGGCGCGCGAGGCCGTTGGTGCGGCCCGCAACCCCTCGGATTCGAGTAACTCAACTTCAGCGATAAAGCCAAGTTCGAGCATCGCGTCAACACGTCGTGCGATGCGTGAATCCATCCTGATTCGATCAATATCTAATCCAATGCGAATGCTCGGAATTTCCTCAACCGGTACCGGCAACCGAGAGTGGTAGGGCTCACCCGTGATTTCAATGACTTCGAGGGCCCGGACTATTCGACGTCCGTTGCCCGGCAAAATATTGGTGGCGGTCACCGGATCTTTTTGTGCCAACAGCTTATGTAATTTTTCCGGGCCATCGTGCTCAAGCATTGCTTCGTATCGCCCCCGAATGATCGGGTCCGTTGCTGGAAAATTAAATTGATCCAGGATCGCTTTCACGTAAAGAACACTCCCACCGACAACGATCGGGGTGCGCGCACGTTCAATAATCCCAGCGATTACCTCCCGAGCCAAGTCTCGAAATTGCACGACGTCGGCCCTGTGGGACATTGGCCACACATCAAGCATGTGGTGTGGAATATCTCCGAGTTCGGCGACTGTGGGCTTGGCCGTACCAATATCCATCCCGGTAACGGCCTGCATTGAATCTGTTCCCACCAGCTCACCATCAAGTTCCCGCGCGCATTGGATTGCTAGTTGTGTCTTGCCCACCGCCGTAGGCCCGATAATTGTGAGAGCTAGCGGTGAGTCCGGGTTCGGTCCGCTCACGGTGCAACGAAGGTGGGGATACCCAACATCACTGCACTGCGCGAGGAATTCTCCGAGAGATCACCGGCTCGCGTAGCCCGAATTGATGTTGCCACACCGAGCAAATGGTGTGGCGCTGCAGAGAGCACCGTGCCGGTAACAAAATCACCGGGACGTGCGACCAACCCACCAAGGTCGAAGTGGGCGAGTCGACCATCGGCCGTTCTCCCTGATCGCCGATTTGTATCCGCATCCTTGCGGCCTTCACTGTGAGCCACCAGAATCTCCACGCTTTTATCAACTTGCGCCAGGTTTTCTTCCCATGAAATGTGATTGACCAACTTCACTAAACGTTCATAGCGTTCCTGGACGACCTCCTTGGCGATTTGATCATCCATGGTCGCAGCCGGTGTACCGGGTCTTTTGGAATACTGGAATGTGTACGCGCTGGAGAACCGAGCCAGGCTCACGACGTCCATTGTCGCTTGGAAATCTTCTTCGCTCTCACCTGGAAAGCCAACAATAATGTCGGTGGTAATTGATGCCAAGGGCATTGCCGCCCGAACCCGGTCAATGATTCCCAGATA
The DNA here is from genome assembly GCA_041689635.1 of Candidatus Nanopelagicales bacterium. Lineage (GTDB taxonomy): Bacteria > Actinomycetota > Actinomycetes > S36-B12 > S36-B12 > UBA4592. Next base: position 1,647 of record JBDNFV010000267.1, read on the forward strand.
CTTCTCTTGACGGTAGGAACGTCGCATCCGCTGGAGCACCGAGTCAGATCCCGACTGCAAGGGCATGTGCAATGTTGGCATCACATTGGCCGTTTGCGCCATCGCCTCGATGACATCGTCGGTGAAATCACGGGGATGCGGACTCATGAAGCGGACCCGTTCCAACCCAGGGATCTCACCACACGCACGCAGTAATTTACTGAATGCCTGCGGCTCCCCAAGATCGGCGCCATAAGCGTTCACGTTTTGACCGAGCAGGGTGACCTCGACAACGCCGTCGGCAACCAACACTTCAATTTCAGTCAGAATGTCGCCGGCGCGTCGATCTTTTTCTTTACCGCGAAGGGAGGGAACAATGCAGAAGGTACACGTGTTATTACATCCGACGCTGATAGAAACCCAAGCGCTGTAGATCGCATCACGTTTTGTTGGCAATGCCGATGGAAAATCAACGAGGGCCTCTGCTATTTCGACCTGCGCTTCGTGCTCAATGCGAGCCCGTTCCAAAAGTACCGGCAACGACCCTAAATTATGGGTGCCAAAAACCACGTCGACGACGGGCGATTTGCGCAGGATTTCTCCTTGGTCCTTCTGCGCCAGACATCCGCCTACCGCAATCTGCATTCCAGGGTTAGCGGCCTTAATCGGTACGAGGTGGCTGAGATTGCCGTACAACTTATTGTCGGCGTTTTCTCGAACAGCGCACGTATTGAAAACGATGAGGTCCGCGACCACACCTTCTGCTACGGGGGTGTACCCCTCCGACTCTAAGAGCCCTGTGATCCGCTCGGAGTCGTGGACATTCATTTGACACCCATAGGTGCGTACCTGATAGGTGCGAGGCAGTTCAGGTGCTGAGATTTCGACGTCAGGCATAGGGCTCAACAGTAATCAAAGCTCATCGGCTTCACACGTCCCCCTAGCCAACCGGCGCGGGATGGGGTTTGGCCGTGTCTTCGTCATACACTTCGTCTTCACCTGGCTCAATGTGAACCGTGGGCAAAATCGCGTCCAACCAGCCCGGCAGCCACCAGTTTCCCTTGCCAATGATCGACATGATGGAAGGGACTGCGATCAGCCGAATCAAGAAGGCGTCGATGAGCACCGCGGAGCCCAGTGCCACCCCAAATAATTTGATGGTGTTGTCGGGCGTCGGCACGAAGGCGAGAAAAACGCTGCTCATGATCGCGGCAGCAATTGCCACAACCTTGCCCGAACCGGCGAGCCCGCGGCGAACCGCAGCAGCATTATCTCGCGTGTGATCCCATTCTTCGCGCATTCGAGAGACCAGGAACACCTGGTAGTCCATAGACAACCCGAACAGAATTGCGAACACCATAATGGGAAGGAATGGGAAAATCGGCCCCGTCCCTGACACCCCCAAAATGCCACTGAACCATCCCCATTGGAAGACAGCAACCGTGATACCCGTTGCCGCGGCAAAACTCAGCAAACTGGTGAGGGCCGCCGTCAATGGCACCACCAGTGATCGAAACAGGATCAGCAGTGCCAAGAACCCGAGGGAAACGACGATCAGTAAGAAAAGCGGTAGCGCATTGACCAACACTTGAGTGAAGTCAGACGTGACGGCGAGGGCTCCACCAACGTATAGCGATCCCCCCGTTGCTGCGTTAAATTCTGGCCCGGTGACATCGCGCAATTCAGCGAGCAAATCCGATGTGGCGGGATCTTGCGGCCCGGTTGCGGGAACCACAAAAACAGCGCCTACGGTGCCGTCCGGACTTAAGCCCCCACCGGATGCCTGCAATAGTGGAAGAATCGCAGTTGACGGGTTGGTCGCCGCCACTCCAGGGGTTGACTCAATTGCGGTAATGGCTGCGGCATACTGCTCGAGATCATTGGGTTGGGAGAGCTCGACGGCCACGATGAATGGCCCGCTGGTTCCTGGGCCAAAGCCTTGAGACGTGAGGTCGTAGGCAATTCGTGTCGGTGTGCCCGGCGCATTACCCGAAGCATCAGCAAAACCAAGTCGCAATGAAAAGACGGGAATGGCCAGAACCGCAACGATTCCAACCGAAACGATGGCAAAGAACCACGGTCGTTTTTGCAAGAAATGCCCATACCGTGACCATTGCTTGCCCTCAGCGTGTCCCTCCCCGGGCTTCGTTCCCCACGGAAGCCGCAAGCCAAGTGCTTTGGTCCCCAAAAGTGACAACGTGGCCGGTAGTAGCCACAGTGCCGCCGTCATCACCATCAGTACCGTGACGATCGCGGCTAGGGCCAGCCCATTGAAGAACCCGATGCGTAGAATAAACAGCCCGCACAAGGCAAAAATCACCGTTGCTCCGGCGAAAAGAACCGCACGCCCCGCCGTGTTCACCGCTTCACTCGCCGCCCGCTTGGGTTCATGGCCGATCAAAATCGCTTGTCGATACCGGTTGAGCACAAAAAGGGCGTAATCGATCCCCACACCTAAACCGATCATTGCCGCGAGGGTGGGTGCGAACGTTGCTACATCCATGAATAAAGCAACGATTAACACCAGCATCTGACCTGCCGCCAGTCCAATCACTGCGACCACAATCGGCATACCGGCCGCCACAATTGAACCAAAAGCGATCAGCAAAATAATGATGGCGACCAGGATGCCAAACAACTCACTGGAGGGAACTTCTTGCACGCTCCCCAAAATGTCGCCGCTCGCACCGACCGCAATCGCGTCCGAATTCGCCGATTCCACAATATTGAGAAAAGAGAAAACATCGGCGGTCGGGACATCACCGCCCATGCCATTGTTGAAAGTCACGGTTGAATACGCAACAGCGCCGTCAGCGCTAACCGGCGAGTTGGCTAAGGCCGACGCGTCCAGGGCGGGCTGTAACGCCTCTAGCTCTTCGGCAGTGGCATCAGAGAAAATGGCGCTCATGTCGGCATTGGCGGCTGGGCACGAGTCGCCGTAGGGCGCCGTCGGATCAAATGGATTTGTCACGCAAAGGACCGCCGCAAGGGTTGCAATTTCCGCCAACACCGGTGTGATCAGCGCGGATGCAGCCGGGTCAATCGCACCACCCGCTACCGGTGACCAGATAATCGTCGCCGTTGCCCCCGAGGATGCCGCATCCAACTCGGCGTTTCCGATCGATGCCAGCAAATCCGTGGCCGTTGTCGACTCGGTGTCGGGCAAATCAAATGAGTCATTCAATGAACCACCGAATGAGACGCCGATTCCGACAACGGCGATGAATGCGACGAAAAAGGAGATGAGTGCTGCTACGGGCTTGCGAACAGCCCATTGGGACAAACCCGGCATGGAAAAACCCTTCAATGATGGCGACGACAATGTGGTCGGAGTCTAACACCATCTGAACAGTGCTCACATTGTGGGAACTAAAGGTCTAGTTCACCATCGGCCACGACGTGGGCCCCAACTGTTTGCTTCGCAACCTGAAAACACAGGCCGGGTGGATAGCCTTTGCGTTGTAACAGGCTAGCGATCCGACGAACGGCAACCGCGGGATCAGCCAGAAGCAGACCGCGGTATTTTTTTGCGGCCAATTCGTAGGCGCGGTCAAGGGTGTCCTGCGAACTCAGTTGCTCCAAAGCGGAATCGATCACGGCAACATCAACGTCTTTATTGATTAACTCCCGTTTGAGAACACTGGGCGCAAGTCCACGGGAACGGTGACGGCTTCGAACCCATTCGTGGGCGTACTGTGCGTCATCGATGTACCCCATCGATGTCACCCGGTCCAGTACCGAATCAATTGCGGTTGAATCAAAATCCTTTCCTAATAGGTACGTGGTTAACTCGCCACGCGAACGAGGAGCCGCATTCAGTCGTCGCATGACAACCGACATGATGTGCGACTCCCCGGGTGGCCTACCAGGCTCAGGTTGCATCATTACCGAAAAAACTACTCGTCTTGCGCATCGAGATCAATTGCGGCTTCCACTTTTGCCTCAGTTTTGGCTCCCTTGGCGGCCTTAGCATCAGCCGGACTGTCAATCTTGGGACCAATTCCCATTTGCTCCTTAATCCGCTTTTCAATCTCGTGAGCAAGGTCGGCGTTATCCTTCAAAAAGGCACGAGCGTTTTCCTTACCCTGTCCCAGTTGGTCGCCTTCATAGGTGTACCACGCGCCGGCCTTACGAACAATCCCCTGATCAACCCCAATGTCAATCAGTGAACCCTCGCGGGAGATTCCTTCACCGTAAATAATGTCGAACTCGGCTTGCTTAAACGGTGGAGCTACCTTGTTTTTCACCACCTTGACCCTGGTGCGGTTACCAACGGCTTCGGTTCCACCCTTGAGGGTTTCAATCCGGCGAACATCTAGGCGCACCGACGAGTAGAACTTCAAGGCCTTGCCACCCGTGGTTGTCTCTGGTGAACCAAACATCACGCCAATTTTTTCACGTAACTGGTTAATAAAGATCGCTGTGGTGTTGGTATTGCTCAACGCACCGGCCATTTTGCGAAGCGCCTGGCTCATGAGACGGGCTTGTAATCCCATGTGTGAGTCACCCATGTCACCCTCGATTTCGGCTCGGGGGGTCAGTGCCGCAACCGAGTCGATCACAACGAGATCAATGGCACCCGAACGCACCAGGGTGTCGCAAATTTCTAATGCCTGCTCTCCATTGTCTGGCTGTGAGACGTACAGATTGTCCAGGTCAACCCCAAGACGCGCCGCATAGTCGGGGTCCAGCGCGTGCTCGGCGTCGATGAAGGCAGCCAGCCCACCCCGCGCTTGGACACTCGCAATTGCGTGTAGGGCCACCGTCGTTTTGCCGGATGATTCTGGACCGTAAATCTCCACAATGCGTCCGCGGGGGTAACCGCCAATGCCTAGGGCGATGTCAAGGGCAATGGACCCGGTGGGAATGATTTCCATGGGTACCCGCTCGGAGTCACCGAGCCGCATGAGTGAACCCTTGCCGAATTGGCGTTCAATTTGAGCCAATGCGGTGTCCAGGGCCTTTTCGCGATCCTTCTCTGTATTTGCCATGCTCTTACTCCTTAACCCTGGGTTTGCGCCTATGACTGCGGTGCAGTCGAAGCGCTTCTCGTTTTTCATGTTTGCCACAGGCTAGGTGCGAGCACTGACATCTGTCCCGGAAGATTTTCCTCTGTGGATATTCACCCGAGGCTGTTGATAACTCGACCCAGCCAGAACAGCCTATATCGAACGTGCGTTCGAAAGTTTGCGACACGCCGGAAGGCTGACCCAGATGGCTAACCCCAACAAAGGGAGGATCGCCAAGCCGCACAGCCAGCCATATCCACCCCACCACATGATGACTCCCGCGGCGATTCCACCGAGTGCTCCAGCGGAATTCATCGACAAATCTGAGAGCCCTTGCACGGAGGGACGCTCATTGGCTTCCACCGAGTCGGTGACCAGGGTCGAGCCAGCAATGAGCGTGAACGACCAACCCAGCCCGAGTAGAAAAAGTCCCAATCCCAGCACCACAACATTATTGGCCGGCGCCAAGCCCGA